>SCTA01000002.1 GCA_004322275.1 bacterium | reverse complement strand
GTCATCCCGGCCTGCGTGAAGGCGAAGCCGAGCTTGAGGGCCAGGCGCTGCACATGGATGTCGTGTTTGCCGGGGCGGTTCGGACGGATTGTTACCGTGATGCCGTCGGGCCAGTAGTTCACGTTGGTGACGGTGGCGTTATGTCCGCCGTGGCAACCGTTGCAGCCGGAGGGCTTGAAGCCGCTGTCGTGCTTGTGGCAGCCGCTGCAGTCGCCGGGAGCGGTCGGATGGGGGGAAGCGTCGGCGTTTACGCCGTCTTTGTAGGCGGTGAAACCCGCTTCCACCGTTTCGTGGCACTCCTGGCATATGGAACTGAAAACGCTGCCGGTCTGCGCGTAGGCGGACCCGGCGGCGGTCTGACCGGTGGTGTAAGTGGTGAAGACCACGTTGGTGTTGCCGATGGTGGCATAGCTCGTCGGTACCGCTGTCGCGATAGCAGTGCCCGCGGAGCCGTTGTCCCAGAGATCATTCTGGATCATCTTGACGTTGGTGGAGTCGCCGTGCGGGTCGTGGCAGTCAACGCACTTGGGAGTGAAGCCCCAGGTGACGACGTCCGAATCGGCCCCCATCGCAGCATCGGTGTGGCTGACTATGTTGCCGTAGGTGAGGCTGAGAGCCGCTTCGTTGGTGGCGGTGGCGGAGACGTGGCAACCGGCTATGTTGTCGGAGCAGGTGAACTGCAGCCCGCCCGTGCCGGCGTCGAGGTCTTTGAGCCTGTAGGGGTTGGTTCCGTTAAGCGCGGCGGAGAAATCGTGGCCGACGGTCTTGTCGTGGCAATCGGCGCAAACCTTCGGGGCCGTGGGGGTGACTATGGCGGTGGTGCCGTGGCCCCTGCCGCTGGCGCCGCTGAACTCTGCGGTGGATACTTTACTGAGTATGCCGTCGTTGCCGACGAAGTTGTTGACGTCAACCGTGGGGTCGGAATGGCAATCCGAGCAAAGCACCGCTGCGTTCGTCCACAGGAGCGTAGCGCTGTGGCAGGTAAGGGCGGTGCAGGTGTTGCCTGCGTCATTCCAGGTGAAGCCCACCGCCGTACCGTGGAAAAGAGCGCCACTGGCCGAGACGTTTATCGCGCCGTTCGCGTGCGCCGCGCCGTCCGCGGTGGTGGTCGTGTCTGTGCCGACGGCCGTTACCGTGGTGTAATGGCAGGTGTTGCAGAGTATGCCGGAGGCAAGGTGCGCGTCGTGCGCGTTGCTCGATATCTGCGTCGCGCCCGCGTCGATGCCCTTGTGGCAACCGGCGCAGGAGAGGTTCGTGGTATCCCAGTTGGCTGCGTTCCAGGTCGGGTTGGTGTAGACGCCCGCACCGTCGGAATGGCAGTAGACGCTGGTGCAAAGAAAGGTGCCGGTATTATAGGAATCGGCGGCGGTGTTGCCGAGGCCGCCCGCGAAGCTGACGGTCTGGTAGGTCTTGACGGCGGCGTCGTGGGTCGTCCCGTCGAGCGGCGGATGGCACTGGGAACAGGACCCCGTGCCGCCGTAGACCACCCCGTGCTTCGCGTGGGGCGTCTTCAGTTCATCGTAGGTCACGTAGCCGGCGGACGCGGTCGCCGCGCTGGCAGGAGGCTGGCCGTGGCAGGATACGCAGCTGTCCTGCGTCTGCATGGTGCCGGTGGAATCGGTGTGCTGGTGGCACCTTATGCATCCCTCATTCGCCGTAAAATTGCCGCCGCTATGCCTGCTGCCCGCCGTGAAAGTCGAGAGGGGGTAGATCAGGTCGCCCGCTACGGTCACGCCCTCGTGGCACTCCTGCGAGTCGCAGACGCCCTCGCCGGGATAAGAAAGATCCGCGGGGATATAATAGGAGGGGCTGGTCTTAAGTTTTAGTTTGCCTGCATCGAGCACGCCTATGTAGGTGACTTCTTCCCAGGGAGATGAGACAGGGTTTCCGCTGGCGTCGATCTTGGGCATCTGGCGGCGGATCATGAAGTCGTTGGCGGTGCCGCTGAGAGAAACGCCTACGCCGTGGGGCTCGTGGCAGTCGTTGCAGCCGGCGTATGCATTAGTGCCGGTATTGCCGTGCGGGGCGTTGTTGTCGTGGGCCTGATGGCAGTTGCCGCAGATGGAGTAAGCGCTCTGTCTGCCGACGTTGGCCGCGAGATCGGTGTAGTCGGAACTCTTGAGGCGCATCGCCGAAGCCTGAGTGGTGTTTTCCGTCAGGCTGAAACGCATCGGATTCGTCGGGGAGTCCATCGCGAAATCGTGGGGAACCGTAGCACTGTGGCAGGCCGTGCAGGCGTAGCCCATCGAGCCGGTGGTTATTTCGCTGGTGGCCATGCCGTGGCCGTAGCTCGTCCAGGCGTTTGTGCCGTCGTCAGCGGTGTGGCAGCCGGTGCACTCGTTGGCGGTGACGGGGTTTAGCCCCGAACCTCCTCCGGCCCTGCGCAAAACGGCGGTGCCGTTGTCCTGGAGGATGAGGAGCGAGGGCTGGCCGTCGCTGCTGTGCGTATCGTGGCAGTTGTTGCAACTGGTCGCCGCGGTCTGGGCGCTTCCCAGAGAGACGGCCGTCATGTTGTGCTGCTTGCGGGCTCTCTGAGTGTCATAATCGACAAAAGAAGCGCCGCCGTGGCAGGTGGCGGCCCGGCAGGTATTGGTATAGTTGGAGATGGTCGGGTTCGTTCCGTTGTCAACCAGTGTGCCCAGAATATCGACCGTCAGGGTCTTGGCGTCGATACCGTGGATGTTGGCGTTTCCGGCGCCGTCGGTTGCGACATAGCCGTTGAAAAGCCCGGTATGGCAATCCACGCAGTCCAGACCGTCGAGGGTGGAAACCGCCTCGAAGCCGGACTTCAGATCGAGGATGCGGTGCTTTGAAGCGACCGCTGCGCCGAACTGAACCTCCATCCCCTTCATCTCGGTGGCGGTTCCCCTGTCTGTCCTGTGACAGAAGAGACAAGGGAGCTGCCCCGTTGTGAAACCTATCGAAGTCAGGAAGGCATCCGAGCGGATGAGCTTCGTTCCGCTGATCACCTGGCCGTACCCGAGAGCATGACAATCCATGCACGAGGCCCCGGCGGGGTAGTGGGTTGCGTACGCCGCGTTGGTAACTCCGAGGAGAACCGCCGCAAGCACCATCAATCTGATTGCTCGCCCGACTAAACTCATGTCGAACCTCCACCGCCAGCTACACGCCGGCAAAACTCAAACAGCCCAAACGACAAAATTTTATTTAAAAATCAACAACTTACAGTCTAATACCCGTAACGCGAAAATGCCCGTCGCGACTTCTCGCGACATTCACTTTGAAATACTTCGCCGAAACCAATTGGTTTCAAAACAAATCAAAAAAATTTCAGTAGCGGTAATGCTCCGCTTTGTACGGCCCGCCTGCGTCTACCCCGAGGTATTTCGCCTGCTCGCCGGTAAGCACGGTGAGCTTCGCTCCGACCGCTCCGAGGTGCAGCCGCGCCACGCGCTCGTCGAGGTGCTTCGGCAGAACGTAGACGCTGTTGCCGTAGCTCCCATGCTTTGTGAAAAGCTCTATCTGCGCCAGCACCTGATTGGTGAAGGAGCTGGACATTACGAAGCTCGGGTGGCCGTTGGCGTTGCCGAGGTTGAGGAGCCTGCCCTTCGAGAGCAGGATTATCCTCTTTCCGTCAGGCCAGATGACGTGATCCACCTGGGGCTTTATCTCTTCCCATTCAAGCCCGGCGAGACCGGCTACGTCTATCTCTACGTCGAAATGGCCGATGTTGCCGACTATGGCGTTGTTCTTCATCCTGTCCATGTGGGCGCGGGTTATCACCCCGTGATTGCCGGTGGCGGTGATGAAGATGTCCGCCTCGCCGCAGACGTCGTCCACGGTGGAAACCTGATAACCTTCCATCGCCGCCTGCAGGGCGCAGATGGGGTCTATCTCGGTGACTATCACCCTCGCCCCCATGTTGCGGAGCGACTGGGAACACCCCTTGCCTACGTCGCCGTAGCCGCAGACCACGGCGGTCTTGCCCGCGATCATGACTCCGGTTGCCCTCTTGATCCCGTCGAGCAGCGACTCGCGGCAGCCGTAGAGGTTGTCGAACTTGGACTTGGTCACCGAATCGTTGACGTTTATCGCAGGGCATTTAAGCTCGCCGCGCTGCTCCATCTGGTACAGGCGGTGAACCCCCGTGGTGGTCTCCTCGGTTATGCCGCGTATGGCGGGCATAAGCTGCGGGTACCTGTCGTGAAGCACCGCCGTGAGATCGCCCCCGTCGTCGAGGACCATGTTCGGCGTCCAGCCGCCGGGACCCAGTATCGTCCTCTCGACGCACCAGTAATACTCCTCCTCGGTTTCGCCCTTCCAGGCGAAGACGGGAGTGCCTGCGGCGGCGATGGCCGCGGCGGCTTGATCCTGGGTGGAGAAGATGTTGCACGAAGACCACCTCACCTCGGCGCCGAGAATCTGCAGCGTCTCGACGAGGACGGCGGTCTGAATGGTCATGTGGATGCAGCCCGCGATGTGCGCGCCAGCCAGAGGCTTTGTGCGCCCGAACTCGCGGCGAAGCTCCATGAGGCCGGGCATCTCCGTCTCGGCGATGAGAATTTCCCGGCGTCCCCACTCGGCGAGCGAGATGTCTGCGACCTTGTAATCCATAGAACCTTCTGTAGCGGCTGTGTTCTTCACTTCGTTGTCATCACCGGTGAAAAGATAAAAACTGCACAAAGATTTTGCCAGCCTCTGACTTTATCACTCTTTGACGGTCCAAAATAGAGTATTTTGAAGGCACACCGACAATTTTTAAAAATCGCACCCCGGTCACTCCACCTTTATGGCTCCGGGAACGCACTCGGAAGCGGCGCGAAGAACCTTGCTCTCGTATTCCTTCGGAACCTCGGCGGTCTTCACAACGCCCTGCAGCTTGCCGCTGTCGTAAGAGAAAACCTCGGGACATACCCTGGCGCAGTTGCCGTCGCCCATGCACAGATCGTAATCGATTCTGACCTTCATCCCGTTACTCCTCTTCGCTTACCGTTAAGCCTCCAGGGGAGGAGACTATACATTATTACTATATGGCGCGTAACGAACGTCTTGGCGGACAACCAGAATAATACCGGAAAAACCGGCGGACGGGCGCTAAAATCGGGATTTTTTCACCTCGGTCTTCTACGGTTTCGCATATGGAAGGCGGGGTTGACTGGCGGGGCGCGGGGGAACAAAATAGCCGGATGAACTACAAAGACTTCGCCGCTTCCGGGAACAAGCCCAGGGTTTTGCGGGTGCTCGTCATTGACGACGACAAGAATATCCGCGTCACCCTCACGGCCTGCCTTGAAGCGATGGGCTGCTCCGTCGCCGAGGCCGCAAACCGCGAGGCCGCCCTTCTGGCCATGCGCCGCCGCTCTTTCGATCTGGCGTTTCTCGACCTTCGCCTCGGCAACGAGGACGGCCTCGACCTGCTGCCGGATATCCTGACCGAAAATCCCAACCTGGAAGTTGTCGTAATCACCGCCCATGCGACCATATCCACTGCGGTAAAGGCCATAAAGCTCGGCGCAAAAGACTATCTGCCAAAGCCGTTCGAGCCTTCCCAGATACGCTACGTGGTCGAGCGCGTGATGGCGGTAAAGAAACTTGAGACGGAGGTCGGCGATCTTCGGCTCCGTCTCGGCGAGGCGGTGCCCGTAGAAGACATGGAGACCCATTCCCAAAAGATGCTAAGCGCCATCGAGGTGCTCAGGCGGGCCGCCGATTCGGACGCCTCGGTTTTTCTCAGGGGAGAGAACGGCACCGGCAAGGGTGTTTTCGCAAGGGCTCTTCACCGCATGAGTTTAAGACGAGAAAATCCCTTTGTAGTGGTCAATTGTCCGACGCTCAGCGAAAATCTTCTTGCCAGCGAGCTTTTCGGTCACTCCAAAGGGGCTTTCACCGGCGCCCTTCGCGACCAGCCCGGCAAGGTGGAGGCGGCGCAGGGCGGGACCCTTTTTCTGGATGAGATAAGTGAGATTTCGGTAAATCTGCAGGCAAAGCTGCTGAGATTTTTACAGGACAGGGAGTTTGAACGCCTGGGCGAAAACCGGACGAGAACCGCCGACGTAAGGATCGTCGCCGCCACCAACCGCGACCTTGAAGAAGCGGTTAAATCCGGACGTTTTCGCGAGGATCTGCTCTATCGCCTGAACGTAATAGAGATAACGGTTCCTCCCCTCAGAGAGAGGAGGGAGGACATAATTTTGCTGGCGGAAAGATTTGCGGCCTTTTTCGCCCAGGTCGGCGGAAGGAAACCGCCCGGGCTTTCGCCGGAGTCGCAGTCCGTGCTTGAATCGTACCCGTGGCCCGGAAACGTGCGCGAACTTAGAAACGCGGTTGAGAGAGCGATAATTCTTTGGCCCTCGCCCGTACTCGGCCCCGAAGCTTTTGGCGACAGGATAGCCGGTGGAGGCGCATCGGCTCCCTTCGTCGGCGGCGATTTTCGCCTCGAAGAGATTGAGGAGGAACACCTGCGTCTGGTTCTGGCGAAAGCGGAAACCCTGGAAGACGCGGCGAAGACTCTCGGCATCGATGCCTCGACCCTCTGGCGCAAAAGAAAGAAGCTGGAATCGTAAGCTTTTTCAGGCGCTCGCGGCCGGATTGGCGGAGTTTAAGGTAAACCAGAAAACGCTGCCGAATCCGGGTTCGCTTCGTACGCCCACCTCCCCGCCGTGCGCCAGTACAATCTCCCTCACTATCGAAAGCCCGAGCCCCGAAGCCCCGCCCTCGATTCCCGGAACCTGATAGAGTTTGTCGAATATGCGGTTTTGATGTTCCGGCGGTATGCCCGGTCCGTTGTCTTCTACCTCGAACTTCACCTTGCCCTCCCAGGCGAAAGCCCTGACCGATACGGAACCGCCCCTTGGCGAGTAACGCAACGCATTGGCGATAAGGTTGTCGAGGACGGTTGCTATGCGGTCGGGGTCGGCAAGCACCGTAACGTCGTCTCCCGCCTCGGCCCGCAGCCCTATTTCTCCAGCCTTCGCGTCTTCGCGGTGTCTCGCTATCGCCCGGGTCATAAGGGAGGCGGCGGGGACAGGCTCGGGGCTTGTGGGGGTTATTCCCTTTTGCAGCCGCGACAGATCGAGGAGGTCGTCCACAAGCGTCTGAAGTCTCTCGCACTCCTCCCGCGCCGCCGTCAGCATGTCGGCCTGCTTTTCAGTGAGGGGCCCGGCAATCTGCTCAAGGCAGATGTGTATGGCCATTCTAAGCGAGGTCAGCGGCGTGCGAAACTCGTGCGCGACAGTCGAAACCATGTCGTCTTTTAGCTCGTCGAATCTTTTGAAGCGGGTCACGTCCTGAAGGACCACGGTAAAGCCGATGGTCGCGCCCTCTTCGTCCCTGAGCGGGCTGGCGGAGGGGAGGAAGTACCTGTCGCCGGAGTGCGAAGCAACCCTTATGGTTTCGTCCAGTCCCTTCGGCGAGTAGACGCCTTTGCCTCCCGTGACGTGCTTTTTCAGCATGTCTATGGCTGCGAGAAACTGCTTGTCGGCTTTTTTTAGGTCGAATTCCTTTCCTCCGAGACTGTCCGCCGCCAGGTTGCAGCTCATAAGCTCCCCGTCCGTGCCGAAAATCAGGACGGGTTCGGGAAGACTGTCTATGGCGGCCTGAGCGGCCTGCTGAGCGCGAAGCAGTTCCCCGAGAGAGCTCTTGCGATACTGGCTGAGCCGCTCCGCCATCGCGTCGAAGTCGCGCGCGAGCACGGCGACCTCGTCCTGCCCCTTAAGGCTGGTCCTTACCTCCAGATCTCCTTCTCCGACGTTTCTCACGGCCTGCTGAAGTATCTGGAAGGGGCGTAAAAACCTTCGGGTCATGTGCCAGACCAGCGTCAGCGCGCTGGCCACCGACAATATCCAGCAGGCCAGAACGAATTTTTGCAGATTTTTTGAAAGCTCGGCGGCGCGGTCGCTCTTTCTAACCATCGCATCCTGATTCAGGTCCAGCAGATTCGTTATTCCCGCCTTGACGCGAGCGACGGCGGGCGAAACCTCCGAGTCGTAGTAGACGCGGCTTTGCGCCGATGGAGGGGTCTTGCCCAGGACCTCGAAGCGGCCGGCCGCTTCGAGCCAGTCCGTCCAGAGCCTCGCAAGCGTTTCTCTCTCTCCCGGCTCCGTTATGTTGCTTTCGGCGGCTGTAAGCTCATCCTCAAAATCCTTTATCAGCTTTGAGGATGGCTCATCGACTTCGGACAAGGGCGCGCCGAAGACGATTTTAACGGCAACGTCGTCGAGGCGTTCGAGAGATTCGTCCATCCTCTGCGCCGCCAGCACGCTACGGTAATTCTCGCTCAGAATCCGCTCGGATTTCTCGCCAAGGCGCACAAGGGAAAAGGTCGAGACCAGGCTTATGATGGCCAGGGCTATGCCGAGCGGCATTTGCGCCGCTAAAAGTTTGCCTCTCAGGGTCACGGGTTTTCTCCATGTTCAAGAGAGACGATGTTGAGATCCAGCCCCTCCGCCATGTCAACCATTCTGTGCATGGGATCCCGGCCCAGGAGCCGGTAAAACCAGTTGCGCCGGCTTCTTCCGATGAGCATGTAGCCCACCCCGTGGGAGCGGGCGAAATCCAGAACCGCCTCGACCGGGTCTTTGCCGTAAAGGCGCACTACTTCCGCTCCCAGCTCCTGCGCCCGCTGGAAATTGTCCAGCAGATGCCGCTGCGCTTCCGAAGAGATGCGATTCGGCGCTTCGGCGGGCGTCTGGACGTAAACGACGTACCACTTCGTGTTCAGCCTTCCCGCCATCCTCGACCCGTGCCTCAAAAGCGCGGCGGAGCGCTCGGGCATGGAGGATATGCAGACCATTACCCGGTTCGGGCCGGTGGGCTTGCCCGTTTCTCCGGCTTTGGGCGCGCCGATGCGCTCCAGACTGTCGACAATCTCCCTGAAGGTGAGCTCCCTCAGGGCAAGAAGGTTGGCGTCCTTGAAAAAACCCTCCAGGGCCACGGGGATCTTGTCATGAGCGTAAATTTTGCCGATTTTGAGGCGTTCGACGAGTTCCTCGACGGGAAGATCGACGTTTACGATCTGGTCCGCCCTTTCGAGGAAGGTGTCGGGCACCGTTTCGCGCACCCTTACACGGGTAGCCCTTTCTATTACGTCGTTGAGGCTTTCGAGGTGCTGGATGTTGAAGGCGCAGACGACATTTATGCCCGCGCCGAGAAGTTCCAGAATGTCTTTGTATCTTTTGGTGTTTCTTGATCCCGGCGCGTTGGTGTGAGCGACCTCGTCCACGATGGCTATGGTCGGCGCTCGGGCCAGAACGGCGTCGAGGTCCATTTCCTCTACCGTCACCCCCCTGTATTCGATTTTCCTGAGGGGAACCTTGTCCAGACCGGGCAGCAATTCCGCCGTCTCCGGCCTGCCGTGGGTATCCACCGAGGCAATCACGATATCGACCCCGCGCTTTTTGAGGGCGTGGGCTTCCTGAAGCATACGGTAGGTTTTGCCGACCCCCGCCGCGAAACCGAGATAGACCTTGAGCCTTCCTTGCCTGGCGCGCTGAACTATCTCAAGGAAATCGCGCGGAGTAGGCCGTTGATCAGTCACCCGGCTTCCCTCTCGCCGGTTTCGGGCGGCCGAATTGCCGGTCAAGCGCGATGTTGGCCGTTAACACGTTTACGCGGGGTTCGCCCATGAAACCGAGGGTTCTGCCTTCCACCCGGTCTTCAATCAGCGCTTTAACCCTCTCGGGCGAGACGCCTCGCGCTTTTGCGATGCGGGGAACCTGCCAAAGGGCGGCATTTGGGGATATGTGCGGGTCAAGGCCGCTGGCGGAGGCGGTTATGAGGTCCAGAGGCACCTTTCCTCCGGCCTCGGGGTTGTTTTCCTCAAGGGCTTTAAAAGCTCCGAGCGCTCTGTCCCTCAGCGCAGCCGAGGAGGGGCCGAGGTTCGAGCCGGAAGAGGCCGAGCCGTCGTAGCCGTTTCCGGCCGGGGAGGGACGGGGGTTGAGGTACGCGGGGGATTTAAAATCCTGCCCTATCAGCTCCGAGCCGATATTCCTGCTTTCGGAATCGGCTATCAGGCTTCCGTTGGCCTGAAAGGGGAGGAGCGCCTGCGCCAGACCGGTGACGAAAAGCGGATAGAGCAGGCCGGTCAGCACCAGGGTGGCGAGAGCCATGCGGATGGAGACGACAAGAGTTTTCACCGCGAATTCCTCACTTCATTCCAAGCCAGGCAAGGCCGAGGTCGATCAGTTTAATGCCGATAAAGGGAGATACAAGCCCGCCCACCCCGTAAACGAGCATCCTGCTGCGAAAAAGAGCGCCCGCGCCGAGGGGCCTGTAGGCTACGCCCCGGAGCGCCAGCGGGATCAAAAACACGATGACGAGAGCGTTGAAGATGATCGCGGAAAGGATGGCGCTTCTGGGCGACGCCAGCCCCATTACGTTCAATGGGGCTATGGCGGGGAAGATCCCCATGAAGAGCGCGGGCAGGATGGCGAAATACTTGGAGATGTCGTTGGAGATGGAGAAGGTCGTCAGCGCCCCCCGCGTCATCAGGAGCTGCTTGCCTATCTCGACTATCTCCAGAAGCTTTGTGGGGTTGGAGTCGAGGTCTATCATGTTGCCCGCTTCTTTTGCCGCCTGAGTCCCGGAATTCATGGCGACCCCGACGTCGGACTGGGCCAGCGCGGGCGCATCGTTGGTGCCGTCGCCGATCATGGCGACCAGTTTTCCTTTCGCCTGCTCTTCGCGTATGAGCCGCAGCTTGTCCTCCGGCGTTGCCCGGGCCAGAAAGTCGTCCACCCCGGCCTCCCTGGCGATCGAAGCGGCGGTGCGCTCGTTGTCGCCGGTTATCATAACCGTTCGTATTCCCATCATCCGAAGGCGCTCAAACCGCTCGCGTATCCTGCTTTTAACCACGTCCTTGAGGTATATGACCCCGAGCAGGCGGTTGTCCTCGGCCACGGCCAGCGGCGTTCCGCCTTCGTCGCCTATGCGCTCCGATATGAGCTCCAGCTCTTCCGCCACGAAACCGCCCTGCGACCTCACGTAGTCGGAGATGGAGTCTACGGCCCCCTTTCTCAGAGCCCTCCCTCCCATGTTGCATCCGCTCATTCTGGTCTGGGCGGTGAAGGGGACGAACTCCAGTTCCTCCGGGTTTAGCCCGTGGGAGACTTCATGATGGTTCTTTTCAACGAAGTCCACGATTGAGCGCCCCTCCGGAGTTTCGTCGGCGAGACTTGAGAGCCTTGCTATCTCCGCCAGATGGCTGACGGAAATTCCCTCAAGCGGAATGAGCTCGCTCGCCATGCGGTTACCGTAGGTTATGGTGCCGGTCTTGTCCAGAAGAAGGGTGTCCACGTCACCGGCCGCCTCCACTGCCCGGCCGCTCATGGCAAGTACGTTTCGCCGGATAAGGCGGTCCATGCCCGCGATTCCTATCGCTGAAAGAAGCCCGCCGATGGTCGTCGGGATAAGGCACACCAGCAGCGCCACCACCTCGGTCACGGAAAGTTCCACGCCGTGGTAGAGGGCGAGAGGGACGAGTGTCGTGCAGGCGATAAGAAAAGTGAGCGTAAGGCCGACGAGGAGGATCTGCAGGGCAATTTCGTTCGGCGTCTTCTGGCGCTTCGCCCCCTCGACCATCGAGATCATCCGGTCAAGGAAGGATTCGCCGGGCGCCGAAGTTATGCGCACGACAATCCGGTCGGAGAGCACCCTCGTGCAGCCGGTCACCGCCGAGCGGTCGCCGCCGCTCTCGCGGATCACGGGCGCTGATTCGCCGGTTATGGCCGATTCGTCCACGGAGGCGACGCCTTCGATTATCTCGCCGTCCAGAGGAATGACCTCTCCCGCCTCAACCACGACGACGTCCCCGCGCCGAAGTTCGGTGGAAGAAACCTCCACCAGTTTGTCGCCCTGCCGCCTTCTCGCCACAGTGTCTTTTCTCATGCTCCTCAGGGCCGAGGCTTGGGCCTTGCCTCTTCCTTCGGCCACCGCCTCCGAGAAGTTTGCGAAAAGGAGGGTTCCCCAGAGCCAGATCGCCACCTGGGCGGTGAACCACACCGGCGGGCTTCCGGGGTTCGGAAAGAAAACGTCGCGCAGGCAAAGGAGGGTTACGAGGGCGCTGCCCACTTCGACGACGAACATCACAGGGTTTTTTACGACGTAGGCGGGGGAGAGCTTTCTCAGGCTTTCGGCTGTCGCGGGCCGCAGTATCTGGGGATCGAAGATGGAGAGTTCTTTTGCCACCGGCTTGTGCATGGTTAAAAAAGCCTTCCTTCGCCTGCGAGGAAATGTTCCAGAACCGGACCCAGAGTGAGAGCCGGGAAGAAAGTCAGCGCCCCGACTATCACGATTACCCCGAGGAGCAGAAAGACGAAGGTCGCTCCTCCCGTGGGGAAAGTGCCCGACGTGGTCGGAACTATGCGTTTCGGCGCCATCGAACCCGCCAGAGCAAGCACCGGCAGTATCATCCCGAATCTTCCGGCCAGCATCGCCGCAGCCATCGAGAGGTTCCACCACGTCGTATTGGCGTTAAGCCCCGCGAAGGCCGAGCCGTTGTTGCCGGTTGCGCTGGCGTATGCGTAAAGGATCTGGGATATGCCGTGCGGCCCGTGATTGGAAAGAGACGAAATCCCCATCGCCGTCACCGAGGAGACGGCGGCGAAACCCAGCACGAACATCGGAAAAATAAGAATGTAGAGCACGGTCAGTTTTATCTCTCGCGCCTCTATCTTCTTTCCGAGGTATTCGGGGGTTCTTCCGACCATCAGCCCGGCTATGAAAACCGCCAGAAGAACGAAGATCAGCATGCCGTAAAGACCGGCTCCGACCCCGCCGAAAATAACCTCTCCGAGAAGGATGTTGGTCAGGGGTACCAGTCCGCCCAGAGGGGTGAAGGAGTCGTGCATCGAATTCACCGCCCCGCATGAGGCCGAGGTCGTTATTGCGGCGAAAAGCGAGGAGGAGGCGATGCCGAAGCGGACCTCCTTGCCCTCCATGTTGCCCGCGCCGGAGGTTTCTATCCCCGAAAGAGCGGGATTGGGCCCCGCTTCGGCGCGGTAAAGGGCTGTCGTTCCTGCGACGAAGAGAACCATCATCGAGGCGAAGAGCACCCACCCCTGCTTTTTGTCCCCTGCCATGAGGCCGAAGGTATATGTGAGGGCGGCGGGGATTACGAAAATCGAAAACATCTGGAGGAAGTTGGTCAGCGGCGTCGGGTTCTCGAAAGGATGGGCGCTGTTGGCGTTGAAGAAGCCGCCGCCGTTTGTCCCGAACATCTTTATCGCCTCCTGGGAGGCTACGGGGCCGAGGGCTATGTTTTGGACGCTTCCTTCAACGCCGGTAACGGCGACTTGCGAGGCGAGAGTCTGGACAACGCCCTGCGAGACCAGAACGAGGGTGTAAATTATACAAAAGGGCAGGAATACGTAAAGGCAGCCCCTGACTAAATCAACCCAGAAATTGCCGAGCGCGTCCGAAGCGCCGTCGGCCTGTCTGCGGGTGAGCCCGCGGCAAAGCGCGAGGGCGGCGCCGATTCCTGCGGCAGCGGAAACGAAGTTCTGCCATGTTAGAATCAGCATCTGGGTGAGATTGGTCACGGCGGCCTCACCGGCATAGGACTGCCAGTTTGTATTGGTGACAAAGCTGACGGCGGCGTTAAAGGCAAGGTCCGCGCCCATGCCGCCCATCCCCTTATCGTTCAGAGGCAGCAAGCCTTGCGCCATAAAGATGGCGAAGGAGACTGCGATGGATACGGCGCTGAAAAGAAGCAGGGAAACGGCGTATTCCCTCCAGTTCTGCTCCTTCCCGGGATCAGCTCCCGCTATACGGTAGATAATCCGCTCCAGCGGGCCGAAAAATCCGCCAAGAGGAGGTGCGGGAGTCTCAAAAACCCTGTAAAGGTACGTCCCTAGTGGTTTTGTCGTCAAAAGCACCGAAAGGAGCAAAAGAACAATCTGCAAAAGACCGTAAATATCCATCAAAACCTCAGAATTTTTCGGGATTGAAGAGCGCGTAGGCCAGATAGGCGAACAAAAACGCCGCCGCTCCGGCCCCGATTACGTAGTCGAAGTTCATGATAGATTCTCTCCTTGTCAGGCGCTTGCGAAATCGGCGAGAGTGAGAGGCAGTACAGCCGTTGTGAGTCCTCGCGCGTCGAGTCTTTGGCGCAGCTTTTGCGACTCGCGTTCTTCCCGGCCCGGCCCTTCCTCAGGCAGGAAATAAAAAGTAGCCGCCGGAAAGTCCCCGGCTATCGCCGCGCAGAGAGATTCGGCGGTCCGGGGCTCATCCCTCCCCTCGGCATAGTAAAAAGCCGCGCCAAGATTCCTCTTGCGGGCCTCCTTCACATGCGTCTCGAGTTTTTCCATCAGGGCCTCTTTCTTTGCTCCGCCGTTTATTTCAATCCCCAGAAACCGGCTTCTTGCGTTGACGCTCCAGAATATAATACTACTGCACAAATGAGGGACCCTCTCCAGAATCGCGCACATCAGGTAGTTTCCCAGCTCACCCTTCTCCCCCACGGCGACCACGGCAATCGGCTGAGCGGTACCCATGCCCGTTAAGTCCGATCTTTCATAGGCAAAAACGCCATCCGTCATAGCAGGCCTCCTTTCGGGCAAAGCGAAATCGCGAATCGACATACGCATCCGCAACAATCGTGCCCAAGTAAAACCCGCTGAAATCGGGGTGTTTTTTGCATGTCAGGGAAATGGATATTGCAAAATGAAATTCAGGCCGGGATTGCGCCTTGCAAAATGCAATACTTGTCCGGCCCGGAAACAAAGGAGGGTTGGAAGGTGCTGAAAGGTTGCGCTTCATTACCGCCAGGCGGGCCGAGCCCGCCTTACAGCCTCCACTCGCCTTTTTCGCGAATCTGCCTGTACATGGCGTCGGGGGCGATGTCGAGTTCTCCTGGCCACGTTACCGCGCCGTGGAGGGTGTAGACCTGATCGAAGAGAAGAGGGTCGGCGAGGACGGAAAATACTCCCGCCTCTTCCGACTTTATGAACGCGCTCATATCGACGGTGCCGGTAAGCCCATCGACAAAGCGGACGAAAAGCCGGTAATCGCCCAAAACCTTTACCTCGGCAACCCGCCATGGCATGGAGGGGCTGACCGCAGGCGTCAGGTCAGGGGATGAATCTTTTTTCGGCTGCTGCATGCGTGAACACAGTTCCCAATCCTCCAGAAGCTCGGCTCGGTGCTCCATTGCCCATTCCAGCACCAGCGCCAGCGCACGGCGGGGCAATTGTCCCTCAAGAATTTCCAGCGTGTGTATATCTATGAGTGCTTCGCTCTCTGCATATAGCGCGTGAAAATGCGGCGGCGCATGATCCTGCCAGAACATCTGGATCAAAATTCCATAAAACGTGCTGATGGTCGGCATTATCAATCCCCCTGTTGAAATAGTTTATCATGGCGTCCAGGCGTTTGCTACGATCCGTTAAATTGCTAACCGGCGGGAAGATTTATGGTTTTGCCGGCTTTCGTTCCCTATGTTGCCTTGCCTTCTTCTCCGCCTCCAGAAACCTCTCCTTTTTTGAATAGGTGAAGTGCCTCATGGCTTCGGCGTTGCCGGACAAGATGAGCTCTTCGTTGGCGAGTTTGCCCTCTTCGGTGTAGACGTAGGCGAGGGTGCGGCCGTGCTTGTCGAGCCGCTCCCAGTCGTATTCGAGGTTGACCTTCTTGCCTTCGACCAGCTTTTTCAGAAACTTCCGGGCTTTTTCGCCGCCGGGTTCGCCGGGCTTGTCTTCGTGGGGTATCTCGGGAGCGTCCACGCCGATGAGGCGGACCTTTTCCTGACCGGAGACTATGATGGTGTCGCCGTCGATTACGTAGAGGCACTTTCGCCACTCGGCGCGGGCGCTTGCCGCGATAAGAAGGAAAAGAAAGAGGGCGAGAAGCGCCCGCAAAGTCTTAGGACAAGGCAAGAGCGAGCGCACCGGCGGAGTTCCTGTCGAGCTTGCCGCTGGAGTTTCGCGGCAGGGGGGCGAAGGAGAGTACGACTCCGTCAGGCCGCCAGGCCGGCGGAAGCCTTTTTTGGCATTCGCGGAGGATGGCTGTTTCGTCAAGTTGCGCTCCCGCTTCGGGGTGGATGAGCGCGAAGAGCTTCGCGCGCGTTTCTTTTTGATTCGTCAAAATTACGGCGGCCTCGGCGACGCCGGGGATGCCGGCGAGGACAACCTCGACCTCGGCGGGGTGTATCCGCTCTCCACGGATTTTGAGGAGTCCGTCGCGCCTCCCCTCGAAGTACAAAAACCCCTCTTCGTCGCGGGAGAGGAGGTCGCCGGTGTCGAGCCACCGCTTGCCGCCGACGCCAGTGTACCACTTTTCCTGCGTCTCTTCGCGGTCGCGCCAGTAGCCGTCCATGAGGTGCGGCCCGGCGACGTGTAGCGCCCCGGTTTCGCCGCACCCCGCCTCCATCCCCCTTTCGTTTACGAGCCGTATCTCCGTGCCGGGCAGGGGGAGGCCGACCGAGCGCTCCCGCCCCGCCGGAGTGCCCGGCGGCGTTATGGAGACCCGCTTGCACTCGGTGAGGCCGTACATCGGCAGTATTTCCGCCCCTTTCAGCGTCTCGCGAAGGCGTAGCACATGGGCTGCGGGAAAGACCTCGCCGGTGGAGGTGACGAGCCGGAGGGGGGGGAGGTCCGCCCGCTCCAGAAGCCGCGAGCGGAGGAGGAGCGAGGCGAGCGAGGGGACGAGGGGAAAGACGGTCACCCCGTGACGGCCCAGCAATCCGGGAATCTCCGGGGGACTCCCGAAATCGGGGTTGATTATCATCGCCGCGCCGCTCTTCAGCGCCAGAAAGAGCTGGTAGAGCGCGTAGTCGAAGGCGAAAGGGAGGCCGCAGAGGATTACGTCTTTGTTATCGTATTTCAGCACTCCGGCTATCGCCTCCGTGACCCAGCGGACGGCGCTTTCCCCCAGCATCACCCCCTTGGGCTCGCCGGAGGAGGCCGAGGTGTGCATTATTGCGGTCAGAGGCGAGTCAGAACCTATTTCGCCCCTTCGCCACTGGATTTTCGAGGCGCTTTTCCCGAAGACGAACTCATGTAAGGGAATAAGGGGATGGAACGAGTTTTGGAGGGCCTCCCGCCCGGCTTCGTCGGCGAAGACCGCCGAAGGCCCGGACGAATCAACTATCCTGCGAAAACGCTCCCCGGGCCAGCCGGGGTGGACAGGGCAGGGGATGCACCCGGCGAGTAGCGTCCCGAGGAAGAGCACGCAGTAACCAACACTGTTTTTCGCCGCGATGAGGATTCTGTCGCCCTCCGAGGCTCCGGAAACTTTCAGCCTCCCCGCGACCCTGCGCGAGAGTTTTTCCAGTTCGCCGTAGCGAAGTTTCCCGCAGGGGTCGATAAGCGCAATCGCCTCCGGGCGATTCGCAGCCCCCTCAAGCAGAAACTCCTCTATCCCCCCCATCGAAACCTCTCCCTTACCGCCGCCAGATACTTCCGCGCATTACCCGCGTCTCTCGCCAGCGCGGCGAAAGACCCTTTCCCGCCTTTAGGCGGAGCGGTTATCACGACTCCCTCCCGGTTTCCCCCGGCAGGAAAGAGGAGTTCCGCCAAGGCTTTTTTTACCTCCGCGAAAGTATCGCCGCAAACCGCGTCCATCGCCACCGCCACGCAGTGCGTTTTCTCCCAGCCATCGCCGAGAAGCAGCTCCCCCAGCGCCGCGCCGTGGGTCGTAGTCGTCCGCCTCGGGTTCATTTCAAGGAGCCAGGGGACCCCTTCGCCGTCCACCGCCATGTCAAAGCCGCAGACGCCCGCGTAGCCGAAGGCGGAGACGCACTTCCCGGCGAAGAAGCCGAGCTTCCTCGCCTGCCCTTCGAGCGCCGGGGATTCAAAAGCGCCTTTGCCGATGAGAGCCCCTTCGCCGGAGAGGGATTTTTCGAGGTGCGCCGAAAGGTAGTGAATTGAAAATCCGCCGCGTCCGTCGGCTTCTCCCTGACAGGAGACGGAAGCGGGATGGCCTGCGCTTTCGATGAATCTCTCAACTATTACCGCCCCCGCCTTTAGTTCCGGTATACACCGCGAAAGAGGCGCGAGGGATCTTTTCTTGCCGGAGGAAGGGACGATTAGCTGGCACTTGCCGCCCACGCCCCAATCGGCCTTCAGAACCACCCCTTCGCCCCGGTCTAGAAACTCCCCGGCCAGCCCCGCCGCAAGGCGGACGTTCCCGGCGATTCTCCCCTCGGGAAGTCTCGCCCCCCTTTGGCTGAAGAAGTGGCGAAACCCCGACTTCGAGCCCAGATACCGCACCTTCCACAATTCGCCGTGATTATTTAATCCGTCCCGCCAGGTCTCCTTCGCCAGTTCCCCCAGAAGCTCGCGGTAACCCTCCGACTCCCCCCACGGCAGGAGCGCCGCCCCTTCCCCGGCAAGCCGCAGCAAAGCCTCGAAGGCTGCGGAGTCGTTCAGGATTGACCTTGAAAGCCCGTGGCTTCCCGGACGGGGGACGATTACGCGAAGAGCGCCGAGGCCGAGTCTCTCTTTTATATACGATAGAAACGCTTCATCCGCTTCTTCCGGAAGGAAGACGGTGCCATCCGCAAAACCCCAGAAGAGGGCGAGCGGCGAGAGCGCGGAGCACTCGAAAGACCACTTCGCGCTTGTGCGCTCGTCAAACCCGGACATCTGCGGGCGGTAGAATTCCTCGATGTTGGAAAAAGCGCAGCTTTTCATGGGCCGAGTGTCCTGTGCGGCAGGGGCGGCGAGGCGCAGCGTTTCCCGGTCTCTCTTTCGAGGTGCGCGGCCAGGATTTTCTCTTCCCCGGGAAGGTCTCCGGCTCCGGGGGCGAAAAGAAGAAAGGAGATGCGGGGAGTTTTTTGCCGGAGCCCTCCGTTTACGGAAGCCGGTATCGCCCAGACGCCGCGATCGCGTCCTTTTTTGTTGTAGGCTGAAAACCCTCTTCGCAGGGAGGGGTAGTCCGGCTTTCCGCCGGTAAAGGTCAGGCGCTCGTTCACGAGAAGGGCTATCTCGCCCGCCCACCCCTCGCCGTAGAGGAATCTGGCGGCGTCAAAACCGTGGGTGGCGCAGCTTCGCCGGACGTTTACCTCGGTCACGTAAAGAGTCCCCCCGTCGCCGGAGACGAAATCCGCGTTGAACCACCCCCTCACGCCTCTCCCGGCAAGAATCCGGCTGATTTGCTCACCGGCCTTCTCAATTTCGGCAAGGACTTCTCCGCTTAGAGCTCCGCGCCCGCCCAAAAGGCCGCAGTAGCGCGTTCCCGCCGCGATCCTCATCCGCCCGGCACCAACAAGGCGGGAGCTTCCCCCTTCCCCGCTGAAAAAATCCGCCGTCACGGCGGGAACGGCTTCGCCGGAACCTATAAGCTCCTCTATGATGACGGGACTCTGGAGCCAGAAGGGGTCCCACCTGCACCTCGCCTCCATCGCCCTTTTCGCCGCCTCAGGTGAGAACCCGCGACCCGCCGGGAAGAGGACGACGCTGGTCCCGCCCGCGCCGTGGTTGGCCTTGAGCACCCCGCCGCCCCTTTCGACGAAACGCGGGAGAAGGCCCAGCGCGTCGCCCAGGGTGGGCATGACAAACCCCTCCGGCATGCGTATCCCGGAGCCGGGGAAGGATGCCGCGAGCCTGAAACCCGCCTTTGAATCCAGATTCAACGCCTCGAAAAAGCGCTCGCGCGGCGTCACCTCGCCGCCGAGGGGGAAATTCTCTTCACCCAGAAAATCCGCCAGAGAATAAAGCTCCCCGCCAGCCCCCCACGGGAGCAGCTTCGCCGGTTTCCATCCCGCGTCGAGAACTTCCCTCAACCGCTCCGTCTGCGCCGCACTGCAAAGCCCTGCAAGGCGTGAGGGCGGATGGAAGACCTCCAGACGGCGGTACCCCATCGCTTCTTGCACATCCTCCACCCACAAGGGGTCCGGGCGAAGCGGCAGAAAAACCAGTTTTTCGGAGCCGCCCCAGAAGAGTGAGCACTCCGCCACCGGCAACGCGCCCGCGTGCCACGCAAGGCGGTGGGAGCAGGAGAACCCCGCGTCCATGAAGGCGCGGTTGAACTCGAAGACGTTGGGGACGATTATCTCCCCTCCTCCCCCCTCCTTCGGAGCCATTCTCCCCGGCGGCTCTCCGAAGACTCCCCCCATCACTTCTTTTCCATCTCCTCAAGGGCAAATTCGAGGAGACTGCCGTAAGTCGAAAAAGCCTCGGCGACCCGTAGGTCGAGCGGATCCACGCAGATGCCGTAGCGCCCCTCAAGAGCGACGATAAGGTCGACCAACGCGACCGAATCGAGTCCTATGTCCTCCCTCAGCCTGTCGCCGGGGCGCAGCTCCGAAGGCTGGACGCCCCCCCAGGAGACCTCCGCGATGATTCTTCCTATTTCCTCACCCACGCCGCCCTTCTTCATGCGCCGCCTCCCCATACCGTCCGGCACCTCGTCAGTCCCCCGCCGCGAAAAATGACCTCCTCTGGGAACCCCCTGCAAAGAAAGCGGCCGGGACTCGCCGAAGGGCCGTAGGCTCCAGCCATATAAAACGCCACCAGGTCTCCCTCCTTTGGCTCGCGGAGGCGGACGTTCACGGCAAGGCGGTCCATCGGGGTGCAGAGCGGGCCGCACACGGTGTACGGGGTATCTCCCTCTCCCTCTTTCCCGAGAATGCGAAGGGGCGGGTGCTTTGACCCGAGGTAGCCGTCCCTTCCCCCGATGGCGTTTATTCCCCCGTCCACTATGGCGAAATTCCTACCGTGGACCCGCTTTACGTCCAGAACCCTCGCCACCATCACCCCCGCCTCCGCCGTGAGGAAGCGCCCCGACTCCACAAAAAGCCCCTCCGTCCAGGGGTGGCGGTCGAGGTAGCGCCCGAAGAGGTCGTAAAGTTCCTCCGTAAGAATTTCCTCGTCCAGGGGGGCATCGCCGGGATAGAGGGGAACGCCGAACCCCCCTCCCGCGTCCACGAAGGAGAGGAGCCTGCCGGTAGCCCTCTGGAGGCGTTCGGCCTCCCTTAAAACCAGCCCCATATTCGCCGCGAGCTTTCGCGCGTCCAGAAGTCCGGTGCCGAGATAGCCGTGAACCCCCGATATCTCGACCTTTCTCCCGGACTCTTTTGAAAGAAGTTTTACGGCGGTGTCGAAATCCGCGCCGAACTGCGTCGCGCCCGACATCGAAAGGGAACCTCCGCCCCCGCCCGGATTCAGGCGAAGCGCGACGAGAGGCGGGAAAGGGCGCTCTTCGGCGATTTTGCAGACCCTTCCGAACTCCCCTTCCGACTCGACCGCCAGGACCCCGATACCGGCGCCGGCGGCGAAGCGAAGGTCCCCCTCCGACTTGCCGGGGCCGACCCAGACGGATTTGGCGTGGTTTCCGCCCGCCAGAGAGACGGCTGCCGCCTCCCCCTGCGAGGCCACGTCAAAGCCGCAGCCCAGGGCCGCGAAGGCGGCTATCACATCGACGGCGGGGTTGGCCTTGACCGAGTAGAGGATATCGACGCAGGGAGGAAGAAGGTTTCGCAAGCGCTCCCACTTTCGCCTCAGCACCCCTTCGTCGTAGACGAAGAGGGGCGTTCCGAAATGCGCCGCCGCCCGTAAAAGAGTTTCGTCGCCGATCCCGGGATCGGCCGGGATGCGATTTTCTCCGTTCATCCGCCCACCCCCGGTCATAACTTCCTGAAAAGCCAAAGCTGCGTCGGAGAAGAGCTGTCGAAGAGTTCCATCTTGAAGCCTCCGAAGACTCCCTCCGCCTCGAACCCGGCGCTTCTCGCCAGATCAAGAACTTTGTTGTGCGAAAGCGTGAGCAGGGTCAGGGTGTGGTAGCTCTTGAACTTCACCTTTCCCGACCCGTCGAGCTCCTCCAAGCCAAGCCTGCAAAAGGTCTTCCTCCCTCCGGGAAGCGCGGAGCGCGACTCGCTGATGACCCCCTGCGCCCCGTTGGGAAGGCGGGCGGCGCCTATTACGCGCATCGTCCCCTCCCCCGTCTTTTCCGGGCAGCAGTTGTCCAGGTCGAAGGCGAGAAGTCCCCCCGGCTTGAGAACCCGCGCTATCTCCCGAAAGGAGCGGACAACCTCTTCCGCCGAGGGCAGAAGCGAAAACCCCCTTAGGGGCGAGAGCGCGTAATCGAGGGAGCAGGCGGCCGCCGTTCCGGGCAGGCCATAGGAGAGCCCCGGGACTCCCTTTGCGCCGGTGAAAAGATCCACGGCGGGTGCGCCGACAGCCACCCCCTTTCCCCCCGTGAAACCAATCAGACCCAGGTAAAAATCCCTTGCGAGGGGGGCGAGCGGCGATATCCGCATCCGGAGGGCAAAAAGCTTTTCCGGCCCGGGCGCGTTTGCGCCGGACCCGGTTGCAAAGTCCCCCCCTCCCCTCTGTTCCATCCGCTCCGCCTCCGGAAGGCTGCTCAAAAAACCGTTGCGAGCCCGTGTTTTCTTTGTCGCGCGCTCGCTTAAGGCTAAACGAACCCTCTTTCCCGCGCATCACTCGTTGGAGTGATTTTTCACCCGTCGCATAAAACTCGCACCCCCGCCGCAGCCGCCCAACCTCGACCTTGACAGGCAAAGCGGGCGAATTTATATTGCGCCTCTTGGCTAATCCCCTTCGAAATCAGGATTTTCGTCCGCGAGAGTGGCGGAATTGGCAGACGCACTGGACTTAGGATCCAGCGGGCAACCATGGGGGTTCGAGTCCCCCCTCTCGCACCACGATAGCCGCCTTAACGGAAATTACGCGCCACGGCGCATTGATTCGCTTGCACGGCTTTTAATAACCATAAGGAGAACTTCATGAACGCCCAGCTGGAGCAACTTAGCTCCGTAACGAAAAAATTGACCGTCGAAGTCAGCGCAGAGGAATTCCGCAAGGAAGAGACGAACGCCTTCAACAAGCTCAGGAGCCAGGTGGTTCTTCCCGGCTTTCGCAAGGGCAAGGCGCCCGCCTCGGCGGTAAAGCGCGCCTTCGGCGAGAGAGTGCGCGCCGACGCCGTCAACGAGATTATCCACAAGACCTACACCCAAGCCATCGAAGAGACGAAAGCGGAGCCGGTGAACGAGCCCTCCGTCAGCATAGAGAAATTCGACGAGGACGGAGCTCTGGTCTACACCGCGACCATTGAGGTCCGCCCCGAGGTCAAGCCGCAGGGGTACGAGGGGCTTGCGCTGAAAAAAGAAATCCCGAAGGTGGACGAAAAGGCGATCGACGCGCGCATCGAGAGTTTCCGCAGCCAGTGCGCTTCTCTGGAGCCCGCCGAAGAGGGGCACAAGGCCGCCTCCGGGGATATGGTCCAGATCAACTTCTCCGGCAAGATCGACGGCGAGCCCTTCGAGGGCGGCGCCGCCGAGAACTTCCCCCTGATCCTCGGCTCGGGGAGGATGATCCCCGGCTTTGAAGACGGGATTGCCGGCGCGGCGGCGGGCGACGAAATAGCCGTCGACGTTGCCTTTCCCGAGAGCTACCACGCGGCCGCCCTTGCGGGCAAAGCCGCCCGCTTCGACGTGAAGGTGCTGGAGGTCAAGCGCAGAACCCTCCCCGAGGTGAACGACGACTTCGCCAAACAGCTCGGCCTCGAATCGGTCGAGGAAATGCGGCAGAAGCTGGCCGAATCCCTCGGCGTCGAAGACGCAAGCCGCATAGAGCGCGAGTTCAAGAGAAAGCTCATTGACCTTGTCCTCGCCGCGAACGAGTTTGAAGTCCCCCCCTCGGTTGTCGAGAGGCAAAAGGAGCATTCGATAAGCCGCACCCGCGAGGATCTGACCAAGCGCGGCCTCGACCCCGTGGCGATAGGGATCGATTCCCCCGCCTTCGCCGAGGAGGCGAGAAAGCAGGCGGTTCGTACCGTCAGGTGGGTCTACCTCCGGGACGCCATCGCCGAAGCCGAAGGAATCTCCGTGGAGAAGGCGGACATCGACGCGAGAATCGAGGAGATAGCGAAGGCCGACGGGAGGCCCGTGGAGTCGATACAGGCCTTCTTTGAAAAACCCCAGCACATGATGTCGCTTTTCGACACCCTCCTTGAGGAAAAAACCCTCGGCGCGATAATCGCCAAGGCCACGGTCGAAGAGGTTGACGCGGAGACTTTCGCCGCGTGGAGAGGCCAGGAAGATGAGTAACCTTACGCCGTTCGTCGTCGAGGAAACCGGCAGGGGCGAGAGAGTCCACGACATCTGGTCGCGGCTGCTTCGCGACCGCATTATCTTCCTCGGGCTTCCCATAGACGACATCGTCGCCAATTCGATAGTCGCCCAGCTTCTTTTTCTGGAATCCGAAGACCCCGAAGCTGATATATTTCTCTATATCAACTCTCCCGGCGGGGTGGTCACCGGCGGGCTGGCGATCTACGACACGATGCAGTACATAAAGCCCGACGTAGCCACCATCTGCATCGGCCAGGCGGCCTCGATGGGGGCGATGCTCCTCACCGCGGGAGCAAAGGGCAAGAGGTGGTCTCTTCCCCACGCGAGAATCATGATCCACCAGCCCCTCGGAGGGTTCCAGGGGCAGGCGTCGGATATCGAGATTCACGCGAACGAGATTCTGCGCATGAAAAGGGAGCTTAACCACCTCATGGCCCTTCACACCGGACGCGACGTGGAGACCATCGCGAAGGATACCGACCGCGATTTCTTCATGAATGGCGAAGAAGCCGTGAATTATGGTATAATCGACGCAGTGCTTACGAAAAACTTCCGCATGGAAAAATAAAAACCTGACTTGCTTCAAAGTCGTGGTTATTTTTTCAGGCATGGGAATATTCGGAATTGCAGCAGACCCAGGATTGCTACAAACAAGAAACGAGGCGTCTTGAGCACACGAAAAGACAAACCCGGCGAACTCCACTGCTCTTTTTGCGGAAAGAGCCAGAGGCAGGTGACGAAACTCATCGCCGGCCCCTCGGCCTACATCTGCGACGAGTGCATAAACCTTTGCACCGACATTATCGCAGAAGAGAAGGCGGGAGACCTCGGGGAGCGCGACCGGGAGAACGTCCCTACCCCCGCCGAGATTAAAACCTTCCTCGACCAGTACGTAATCGGGCAGGAGTCGGCCAAGAAGGTCCTCTCCGTGGCGGTTTACAACCACTACAAGAGAATTTACGCGCCCGCCATGAAGGACGAGGCCGAGCTCGAAAAGGCCAACATCATCCTCATCGGCCCGACCGGCTCCGGCAAGACCCTGCTGGCGCAGAGCCTCGCGAAATTCCTGAACGTCCCCTTCGCGATGGCCGACGCCACCAGCCTCACCGAGGCGGGCTACGTCGGCGAGGATGTCGAGAACATCATCCTCTCCCTCCTCCAGAACGCCGACCACGACGTGGACCGCGCCTCCAAGGGCATCGTCTACATCGACGAGGTTGACAAGATAGCCAAGAAGAGCGAGGGGCCCTCCATAACCCGCGACGTCTCCGGCGAGGGCGTCCAGCAGGCCCTTTTGAAGATCGTCGAGGGCACGGTGGCCTCCGTGCCCCCCAAGGGCGGCAGAAAGCACCCCCAGCAGGAATACATAAAGGTGGATACAAAGAATATCCTCTTTATCTGCGGCGGAGCCTTCATCGGCCTCGAAGAGGTGATCGAGAGGCGCATCGGCAAGAAATCCATCGGCTTCGGAGCGAAGGTCGAAAGCCGCCGCAAGAAGCGCGAGTCAGGTATACTTTCTCTGGTGCAGTCCGAAGACCTCGTCAGGTACGGGATGATCCCGGAGTTCGTCGGCAGGATGCCGATCCACGCGACCCTCCAGGAGCTCGACGAGGAAGCGCTCACCCGCATACTCTCGGAGCCGAAGAACGCCCTCCTTAAGCAGTACAGAAGGCTCTTCGAGATGGAAGGGGTCAAGCTGGAGTTCACCGAGGGAGCGCGCAAAGCGGTCGCCAGGGAGGCAGTCACGAGAAAGACCGGGGCCAGAGGGCTTCGAGCCATCATGGAAACGGTCATGCTTGACCTCATGTACGACATACCGTCCCAGAACAACGCCCGGGAGATCATCATAAACGAAGATGTGATCCTGAACGGCCAGTCGCCGATAATCCTCTATGAAGAGAAAAAGAACGCTCAGCAGGAAGCCTGAGAGAAAATAACGAGAAGTCAACAATATGGCCATTTCCAGCGAAGTAAAGGGGTTCGTGCTCCCCTTGTTGCCCCTGCGCGACGTAGTCGTATTCCCCCACATGGTTATTCCCCTCTTCGTGGGGCGCGAGAAGTCCATTCTCGCCCTGGAAGAGGCGCTCTCCTCCGGCAGGGACATCATCCTCTCCACCCAGAAGGAAGCGAAGACGAACGAGCCCGTGCCCGAAGAGATAAACAGGGTCGGGACAATCGCGTCCATAGTCCAGCTCCTCAAGCTCCCCGACGGAACCGTGAAGGTTCTCGTCGAGGGCAAAAGGCGCGCCCGCATCGCGGAATACCTCTCCTCTGAACGGTTCATGCTCGTCAGCGTCGCCGAAGTCGCCGAGGGCGCCGGTTCCGGCGTGGAGGCGAGAGCGCTCATGCGCACCGTCATAGAGAGCTTTTCCGAGTACGCGAAGCTAAACCAGAAACTCCCGGCCGAGATCGTCGGCTCGCTAAGCGAGATCGACGATCCCTCGCGCCTCACCGATACCATCGCCGCGAACCTCTCCATCAAGACCGCCGACAAGCAGGAGCTTCTCGAAACCTTCGACCCGGTGGAGCGCCTCCAGAAAATCTACGAGATTTTAAAATCCGAGACGGAGGTCCTGGAGATCGAGCGCCGGATTAAAAGGCGCGTAAAGAAGCAGATGGAGAAGTCCCAGAAAGAGTACTACCTCAACGAGCAGATGAAGGCGATTCAAAAAGAGCTCGGCGAGAGCGACGACAACGCCAACGAGGTCCTGGAGCTGCTCGAAAAGGTCCAGCAGAAGGACATGCCTGAGGAGGTCAGGGTAAAGGCTAAAAAAGAGGTCCAGAAGCTGAAGATGATGTCGCCCATGTCGGCCGAGGCCACCGTGGTGCGCAACTACATCGACTGGATACTCGACCTTCCCTGGAACAATCTCTCGAAGACCGTCGTTCCTATAGCCGAGGCGGAAAAGATACTCGACGAGGACCACTACGGCCTCAAGGAGGTCAAGGAGAGGATAATCGAGCACCTCGCCGTGCTGGAGCTTGTCGGCACCACGAAGGCTCCCATCCTCTGCTTCGTCGGCCCCCCCGGCGTCGGCAAGACGAGCCTCGCCCGCTCCATAGCTCGGGCGACGGGCAGGGAATTCGTCCGCCTCAGCCTCGGCGGAGTGCGCGACGAGGCGCAGATACGCGGCCACCGCAGGACCTACATCGGCTCGATGCCGGGCAAGATACTCCAGAGCCTCAAGAAGGCGGGCACCAACAATCCGGTCTTTCTGCTCGACGAAGTCGACAAGATGAGCGCGGATTTTCGCGGGGATCCGAGTTCGGCGCTGCTGGAGGTCCTCGACCCCGAGCAGAACGACACCTTCAACGATCATTACCTCGACATGGATTACGACCTGAGCCGGGTTCTTTTCATAACGACGGCCAACTACCTGCCGAACATCCCGCCGCCCCTTCGCGACAGGATGGAGCTTATCGAGATTTCCGGCTACACCGAGCAGGAGAAGCGAAGCATCGCCCAGCGCCACCTCATCGGCAAGCAGCTTGCCGGCCACGGCCTGAAACCCGAAGAGGTAGCCTTCACCGAAACTGCCCTTCTGGACATAATCCGCCTCTACACCCGGGAGGCGGGCGTCAGGAGCCTTGAGAGGCGTATCGCCAGGATCTGCCGCAAGATCGCCAAGGACGTGGTGAAGGCCGGAAAATCCTCAAAGAGGACGATCCGCGTAACCCAGCAGCTTGTCAGGAAGCTCCTCGGCGTTCCGAAGTACAAATTCGGCAGGGCGGAGGAGAAGAGCGAGATCGGCTACGCGACGGGTCTTGCCTGGACGGAGACCGGCGGAGAGCTTCTCGGCATAGAGGTCGTCCTCCTGCCGGGAAAAGGCAACCTCACGATTACCGGCAAGCTCGGCGACGTAATGATGGAGTCCGCCAGGGCCGCCGCTTCCTACGTCAGGAGCAGGGCGCACAATCTGGGCCTGGAGCGGGATTTTTACCAGAAGATCGACATCCACATCCACGTGCCGGAAGGAGCCATCCCCAAGGACGGCCCCTCCGCGGGAATCACCATAGCCACCGCCCTCACCTCGGCGCTCACCGGCATACCTGTCCGGAAAAACGTGGCGATGACAGGTGAAATAACCCTCAGGGGCAAGGTCCTGCCCATCGGCGGAATCAAGGAAAAGCTGCTCGCGGCGCACAGGGGCGGGATTACGAAGATCATCCTTCCCGCCGAGAACGAGAAAGATCTCGCCGATCTCGGCCTTCCCCGTTCGATTTTGAGCGCCCTTGAAATAATATTTGTGGAACACATGGACAAAGTGCTCTACACTGCACTCGAAACAGACCACCCCGAGGAAATCCTCGCCAGGCAGCACGATCCGGAGCGCACCGTCGACGAAATGCTCGGCTTCCCGCTGCCGGTTCCCCTTACCAAGGGCGAGGGGGCCGGAGTTCACGAGATGCAGTAAAAACTGCCTTGACACTGGTCCTCGACAGTTGATATAAACCGGCGCCTACATGGCCAACATTAAGGAGGGATAACCGTGACGAAGGCTGAACTCATCAATGCAATGGCTGAAAAAACCGATGTTTCCAAGGCTGCGGCAAAGCGGTTTCTGGACTCATTCACCGAGACTGTCACGGACACCCTGAAGGGTGGCGACAAGGTAGCCCTTGTCGGCTTCGGGACTTTCAGCGTCAGCGAACGCAAGGCCCGCAAGGGCAGAAATCCCCAGACCGGCAAAGAGATGGTCATCAAGGGAACCAAGGCCCCGAAGTTCAAGGCCGGAAAAGCCCTCAAGGACAAGGTAGCCTAAGGCTCCCGAAAAAGCCCCCGGTTACAAAGGGAGGCGCAAAGCGCTCTTCCGGGTTTGGGCAATCCATTTTATGCGAAGAGGTTTGCCGGCGCGGTTTTTAGTTCCCGGCGGCGGGCACGCGACATAAAAAACGGGGTTCGCAGCAGTTTTTAAAAATTCACAGGCTGCAAAAAACGTCGCGAGAATCCCGGTTTTGAGGAGCCGCGCAGCGAGGGAGCGAGGCAGTAGCAGCGCTACGGCGAGCTTCCGAGTGAGCACGCGACATAAAAAACGGGGTTCGCAGCAGTTTTTAAATTCACAGGCGGATAGCTCAGTTGGAAGAGCGCTGGCCTTACAAGCCGGAGGTCGCAGGTTCGAGACCTGTTCCGCCTACCAAAATTCAGTATGCCGATTCGCGGGGGCGTAGTTCAGTTGGTTAGAACGCCGGCCTGTCACGTCGGAGGTCGCGAGTTCAAGTCTCGTCGCTCCCGCCAAAATCGCAGAAGGGGGCTACCGTGTCCTGCACGGTAGCCTTCTTCTTTCTTAAATTTTCTGATACGCGGGGGCGTAGTTCAGTTGGTTAGAACGCCGGCCTGTCACGTCGGAGGTCGCGAGTTCAAGTCTCGTCGCTCCCGCCAGATTTGCGCAAGGCCGCCGTCGAGGCGGCCTTTTTCACTTTTTCATTCCCGCCGTTCCTTGACTTGGCGACAGTTAGAAACTAACATTCGGCGAAACATGATTTCCAGGGTTGCCTGAGGACGGAACACCCAGTTCCGCCCGAGGTTATTGATGATACTAAAAAGAGTCTTGCCGGGCGCGCTCGTGCTTTTTCTGGCGCTCCTCGTTCCGGCCCTGTCCAGGGCCAAAGTCTACATCGACATCAACGCCGCCAGCATAAAGCGCGTTCCCGTCGCCGTTCCCGTTTTGAAAACATCAGCAAATTTCCGGCCCGGCCGGGGAACCGAAGAGCCCCAGGCGGTCATCGCCGAAACTCTCAGAAGAGATCTCGACTTCGTCGGCGTCTTCGAGGTCCTCGATCCGAAAAAATACCTCGAAGACCCCCAGACGGCGGAGATGGTCCCCACGACGGAGTCCTTTTCAGGCTGGTACGTCTCGGGCGCGGAACTGCTGGTGAAGGGGCAGGTCGATCAGGAGGGGGAAGAGCTTGTCGTCGATCTTTTCGCCTACGACGTCTTCCGCAGGGAATTTCTCTTCGGAAAGCGGTACAGGGGCGGCAGGGATACCGCAGGCAACATGGCCCACATGTTCGCCAACGCCATGCTCGAAAAATTCACCGGCAAGACGGGCCCTTTCGGCAGCGAGATCGCCTACGTGGCGCAAAAGGGCGGCGCCAAGGAGATCGTGCGGTCCAGGCTCAACGAGTCCGGCCCGCCGGTCCCGGTGACGAACAACGGCTCGCTTAACCTCCACCCCGTCTGGTCGCGAAACAACCGCTCCATCTACCTCTCCTCCTACTTCGGCGGCGTCCCGGACCTTTGCAGGGTCAACCTCGGCGAGGGGGTTCTCCGCTACGTCTACAAGGGGGAGGGTCTTGACATGCCCGGCGAGGAATCTCCCGACGGCAGGACGCTCAGCTTCGCCTCCTCCTCCGGGGGCAACACCGACATTTACACGCTTGACCTGCGCACAAGGAACGTTACCCGCCTCACCTCCGGCAACTCCATAAACGTCTCTCCGACCTGGTCGCCGGACGGGAAGAGAATCTCCTTCGTCTCCGACCGCAAGGGCAGCCCCAACATCTTCGTGATGGACGCGGGCGGCTCGGAGGAACCTAAAAGAATCACCTTCTCCGGAGCCCACAACGGCGATCCCGCCTGGTCTCCGGACGGCGAAAAAATTGCGTTTTCGGGTATGGACGAGAAGGGGGTATTTCAGGTATTTATAACCGATCCCGAAGGGGGGAAAATTTCTCAAGCGACTTTCGGATCGTATGATACACTGGAACCGAGTTGGTCTCCCGACGGACGGTTTTTAGCCGTCACTTCCCGGAAGGACGGCGAAGAAGGTGTTTACGTTCTGCGGGTGGGCAGCAGCGCCATGCGCCGGGTTTCTCCCGTTGGCGTAAAGGCGAGCCAGCCTTCGTGGTCCTACGGCGACCCGGCAAAAAATTAGATACGCCTCAGTGAAAAAGGAGGAGTTTTTCAGCATGACTTTCAAAAAACTGTTTAAAGGACTGATTCTGTCCGCTGCCGTACTGGGGCTCCTCTCGGCGTGCGCAGGCAGCCAGCAGGCGGTGTCGGAACAGCAGAAGGGCGCCGAGGTGAAAAAAGAGGCTCCGGCGCAGCCCGGCCAGGAAAAACCCAAGCCCACTGAGGCCGAAATAGCAGCCCAGCGCGAAGCGGCCGTCCAGAAGGCGGCTCAGGAGGAAGCACAGAGGGTGGCCAAACTGGCCGCCGCGGGGCTCGGCCCCGACGGCAAGCCTCTGAAGGGCGAGACCGAGCCTCCCGTCGTGCCCCCGAAAACCTCGGCGGGGACCGCCGACGAGGGGAATTTGAAGCGCGTCCACTTCGAGTTCGACAAGTTCAACATAACCCCCGAAGCGGCCGACATCCTCAAGAAAAACCGCGACTACCTGATGAGCCGTCCGAACGTAAGGATTCTCATCGAGGGCCACTGCGACGAGCGCGGCACCGTCGATTACAACCTCGCGCTTGGCGAAAGGCGCGCCAACGCGGTACGCCGCTTCCTTGAGGATCTTCGCATCGATTCCAGGCGCATGGACATAATCAGCTACGGCGAAGAGCGCCCCCTCGATCCGGCCGCCAACGAAGACGCCTGGGCTAAAAACCGCAGGGCGGATTTCAGAGAGCTTTAAAAGACGAAATGAGAACCCGGATAGAGACTCTCAGGAGGACCGCCGTCGCAACCCTGGCCGCAGGCTCGCTCTTTATAGGCGGCTGCGTAACCATGGACCCGCAGATGACCCCGGACGAGCGCACCGACATGGTTTCAAAGCTCCAGGAAGAGGTGCAGCTCCTCAAGCGCGCGATGGACGAGCACAACGCCCGGCAATCCAAGGAGATATCCCTCTCCGAGAGGGTCGCGCAGATAGGCGCGAAGGCCGATCAGCTCGAACAGGAAATAAAGGCGCTGAAAGGCAAGATCGAGGAGGATGAAGTCAAGCGCCGTCAGGCCGCCGAAGCGCAGCAGACCGGCGGAGTGGACGGAATAAAGACCCAGATAGCCGATCTGGCGACGAGAATCGAATCCCTTTCCACCCAGATGGCTCCCAGAGGTCAGGCAAAACCGCAGCCCGCCGACTCGAAGAACGACCAGAAAGCCAGGGAAGCCGCTACTTCGGCCGCCGCGCCCGCGCCCGCGCCCGATCAGGCGCAAAAGAGCGCCGAAGACACCAAGAAGCTTTACGATACCGGCTACAACCTTTACCGCCAGGGCAAATACCCGGAGGCGCGGCAGGCTTTCGAGGATTACCTCAAGGGTTTCCCCGATACCCCGCTCTCCGACAACGCCTGGTTCTGGATAGGCGAGGCCTTCTACAACGAAGGCCAGTACGAGAAGGCGATACTCACCTACGACAAGATCGTGCGCGAGTTCCAGAAGGGCGACAAGATACCCAGCGCCCTTTTGAAGCAGGCTTTCGCCTTCGACGCCCTCGGCGACCAGCTCGACGCGAAGATACTCCTCAAAAAACTCATCAAGGAGCATCCCGATTCCGAGCAGGCCGCGGTGGCAAGGCGCAAACTCGAGGTTCTCGGCGAGTAGCCTTTACCTTACAGCCACTCAAAGAGGCGCGGCCCCGCTGGCCGCGCTTTTTAATTTTGCAACGGACATCTCTCTTCATTCTAATTTATAAAAACCTTACGGGAGCTATGCGCTGAAAAGGTTCCTGACGAGACGCAACGCCAAAATAGCTGCGGCGCTGGCTCTGGTGCTGGCTTTGGCCGCCGGAATTTTTATATACGTGGTTCTGAAGGAACTTCCGGACGTCAATTCCCTCCGCGATTACAGGCCGCCGAGAACATCCACCGTCTGGAGCAGGGACGGCGCTCTCATGGCGGAGCTTTACAATGAAAACCGCTATCCCATCGATCCCCGCTCGCTCCCGGCATACACCCGCATGGCCTTTATCGCCGCCGAGGACGACCGATTCTTCGAGCACGGGGGCCTGGATTTTCTGGGGATACTCCGCGCCGCCTTCGCCAATTTCAGGGAAGGGCGAGTAGTTCAGGGCGGCTCCACCATCACCCAGCAGGTCGCCAAATCCCTCCTCCTTTCGCCCGAAAGGAGCCTGAGGAGGAAGGTGCGCGAAGCCGTCCTCGCCATCCGCATCGAGAAAAACCTCACCAAGGAAGAGATACTCAACCTCTACCTGAACCAGATTTACCTCGGCCACGGCGCTTACGGAATCGAGGCCGCGGCGAGAAATTACTTCGGCGTCTCCGCTTCGAGCCTGACCATCCCGCAGGCGGCTCTAATCGCCGGTCTCCCGCAGGCCCCCAGCCGCTACGATCCCTACAAGAACCCGGAGCAGGCGCTCGATCGCAGGGCTTACGTCATCCGGCAGATGGAGAAAAACGGCTGGATAACCGCTAAAGAAGCGGAAGAGGCGGTTAAGACCCCCCTCAAGCTCTACGGTTTCCGCAACCTCTTCAAGTCGATAGCTCCCTATTACTCGGAGGAGGTGCGGCGGTCTCTCGACGCCAAACTGGGCACCAAGAAGCTGCTCGAAGGTGGCCTGAAGATAACCACCTCGATGGATTCGCGCCTCCAGAGAGCAGCCGAGGAAGCTCTGCGCTCCGGGTTGGAGGAGATATCCATGCGGGCGGGGTACAGGGGCGCACTCGGCAAAGTCACCGACGCCGCCGGAGAGGCCGAGTTCATCGAGGGCGACGCCCCGGTTAACGGCACGAGGGCGAAGGCGCTCGTAAAAAGCGTAAACACCTCCGGCATAACGGTTATGAAGAGCGGAAAGATATACTTCCTTCCGGCGGAAGAGATGGAGTGGGCGCTTTCCACCGTCTACGCGAATCCCAGAGCGAGATTCCGGGTGGGCGACATGGTCTACTGCAAATTCATCCAGAAGGATTCCGGCGAGTTGAAAGCCTACCTCATTCAGGAGCCCAAGGTCGAGGGCGCGCTCATCTGCCTGAAGGCCGACACGGGAGAGGTGCTCGCCGACGTGGGGGGTTACGACTTTTCCAAAAGCCAGTTCAACCGCACGACGCAGGCGCAAAGGCAGGTCGGCTCGGCGATAAAACCCCTCATCTACGCCTACGCCGTGACCAAGGGCTACACTCCGGCGACGCAGATTTACGACTCCCCCATAGTCTTCGACACCGCCGACATCGACAAAAAGTGGAAGCCGAAAAACTACGGAGAAAAGTTCTACGGCGCGACCACCATGATGGAGGCGCTCGTCAAATCAAGAAACGTCGTCACCGTGAAGATGCTCCAGGACATCGGGGCCCCGGGCGCGGTGGATTTCCTCCACAATCTCGGGATGGAATCCAGAATCGAGCCGAACCTTTCCCTCGCGCTGGGCTCCCCCACCGTGACCGTGGCCGAAATGGCCTCCGTCTACGAGGTTTTCGCCACCGGAGGGTACCGCAGGCCTCCGCTCTTCATAAAGCGCGTTCAGGAAGCGGACTCGACGGTCATCATGGAGCAGCACCCCGAGCAAAGTCCCCCCAGGCGGCTCGACCCAGCCGTGGCCTGCGTCGTCAACCAGATGATGCAGGAGGTTATCCGCAGCGGCACCGGCGGGCGGGCGCAGGGACTCCCTGTGCCCTCGGCGGGCAAGACCGGCACGACAAACGAAAATCGCGACGCATGGTTCATCGGGGTCACCCCCGACCTCGTCACCGCGGTATGGATAGGCTACGACGACAGCCAGCCCCTGGAAGACTCGGAGACAGGCGGGCGGGCGGCGGCCCCGATATGGAAGGCCTTCATGGAAAAGGCTGTATGGTACTACTCGAAGACCGGGGATTTCCCCGTTCCCTCCGGCATAGAGTTCGCCCGCTTCGATTCGATAACCGGCAAGCTACCCAACTCCCGCACCCAGCAGGCCTACTACACCGCCTTTATCGAGGGGACCGCTCCCGTCGACCCCCGGCCCTCCGGCAAATCGAGAAAGAAGCGCGAGGAAAGCGACTCCTCGGTGGATTTTCAAGACCCCGGCGCGCTGGAGATGCTCCGATGAGCGGCCCCGCCCTTCTCGACAGCTTCTCGCGGCGCATAAACTACCTGCGCATCTCGGTCACCGACAGGTGTAACCTGCGCTGCCGCTACTGCATGCCCGCCGAGGGAGTAAAGCTTCTCGGCCACGGCGAAGTCCTCACCTACGAGGAACTGCTGCGGGTGGCGAGAATAGCCCTCGAAACGGGTATTTCCAAGATACGGATAACCGGCGGGGAACCGCTCGTCAGGCGCGGCATCTGCGATTTCCTGCGCCAGCTGTCCTCGCTCGGGGGGCTTAAGGACCTCGCCCTCACCACCAACGGCACACTCCTCTCCGAAATGGCGGAGGATCTCCGCGCGGCGGGTCTTCGGCGCATAAACGTCAGCCTCGACACCCTGAAGCCGGAGACCTTCGCCGAGATTACGAGGGTGGACGCGCTCCAGAAGGTTCTCGACGGCATCGCGGCGGCGAAAAGGGCGGGGCTGGACCCGGTGAAGGTCAACGTCGTGGTGATGAGGGGCGTAAACGATGGCGAGATACCTGATTTCGTGAATTTCGCGAGCGACAACGACCTTGAGGTGCGCTTTATCGAGTTCATGCCAAGCCGCGACGACACCTGGGAGAAATCGGCCCTCGTGCCCGCCGAGGAGATACTGGGGATAATCTCCTCCCGTTTCGAGCTGACCCCGGTCGAAAGGGAGGTCTCGGCGGGGCCGTGCAGGGTTTTTCGGCTTCCGAAGGCGGGCAGGATAGGGGTCATAAGCCCGATGAGCGATCACTTCTGCGGGGAGTGCAACCGCGTGCGCCTCACCGCCGACGGAAAGCTCAGGGGGTGCCTCTTCAGTTCCCGCGAACTGGACCTGAAGACGATACTCCGCGACCCAGCCCAGAGCGACGAGGCGGTGAAAAAAGCCCTGCTCGACACCATCATGGGCAAGCCGGAGGGCCACAAACTCGAAGAGCGGTCGGATGCGGGGGAGAAGTGTGGACTATCCATGAACCGCGTCGGCGGCTGAAATTTCCTTGAAAAACTGCTGTGCGCGCCGTCTGCGGCGTCGCGTGCTCACTCGAAAGCTCGCCTAACAATTTGTTATGTCTCGCTTCTCGCTGCGCGTCTCCTTGCATACGACGCTGCTCGCAACGTTTTTCAAGGAAATTTTGGGCGACAATTACTTTTGATTTCTACTTTCCCGATTTGGACTCCTGGCCCTTCGCCGAAATAGTTTGCCGGGATGTACCCTATTAAGTTTAAATGCGAAAAATTCAGGTTTTGTTTGAAGGGTCCACTTCCGCCCTGGCCAGAGCCGCTACGCAGACTTCACTTGCACCCGCCTTGCGCAGGGCGAGAGTGCAGGCCTTGACGGTGGAGAGCGAGGTCAGCACGTCGTCCACCAGCAGAACCCTTCCCGCCAGTTTCTCTCTCGCCCTGTAGAGCCCCCTTACCGCAACCCTGCGCTGCGCCAGCCCGAGTCCGGCCATCTTTTCCCCGGCCCTCGTCTTCTCAAGCGCCCGAAGCCGAAGCTCCACCTTCCAGCGCGAAGCCACCCTTTTGGCCAGCATCGCGGGCAGGGAAAATCCCCGCTCGGCCAGGGCGCTTCCGTGGCAGGGGACCGGGACGACCGCGTCGAACCCCTCCCCCTGACCCCACTGCCCTTCGCACGCCTCCAGAAACAGCTCTCCGAGAACCCCCCTCACCACGAGTTCCCTCCTGTATTTGACCGCGTGTATCGCCTCCCTCAGAGTTCCGCCGAAGGCCCCCCACGCGACGGCCATGGCGAAGGGCGGTGCTTTCTTTTGACAGGAGGGGCAGGGGTGGGGCGCTCCCTCCCCGGCGTAGGGGAGAGAGCAGACGGGGCACCTAAAAACCGGAAGAGGATGCAGGGCTTCGAGGCAGGAGGCGCAAAGGTGGCGGGAAGCGGCGGCGATTTCGCCTCCGCAGAGGGCGCAGCTCTCCGGAAAAAACAACTCCGCCAGACCGCTTAAAATACCCCCCATCTTCCCCTCTTGGAACTACTTTGCTAAAAGGCTTCTCCCCGTCATCTCAGGGGGAATTTCGACTCCCATCAGAGCGAGCAGCGTCGGCGCAACGTCGGCCAGAATGCCGTCCGCTCGCAGCTTCTCCCCCCTGAGGTCGTCGTCCATCAGTATCAACGGCACCCTGTTGGTGGTGTGGGCTGTCATGGGCTGGCCGGAGGCCGCGTCCCACATCTCCTCGGCGTTGCCGTGGTCGGCGGTGATTATCGCACAGTAGCCGTTCCTGCAAAGCGCCGCCGCAAGCTCGCCCACGCAGGAATCCACCGCCTTCACCGCCTCTTTGGCGGCCTCCATTATCCCGGTGTGGCCCACCATGTCCAGATTGGCGAAGTTCACGACTATATTGTCGAATTTTTTCGATTCTATCTCCTGAAGCAGCCTGTCCCTGACCGCGAAGGCGCTCATCTGGGGCTTTTGGTCGTAGGTGGCTACCTCGCGGGGGCTCGGTATAAGTATCCGCTCCTCGCCGGGCCAGGATTTCTCCACGCCGCCGTTGAAAAAGAAGGTGACGTGGGCGTATTTTTCCGTCTCCGCTATCCGCAGCTGGGTCTTGCCCGCGTCCGAAAGGACCTCGGCGAGGATGTTTCGCAGGGTCTGCTGCGGGAAGGCGATGGGGGTCGTGAAGGTCTCGTCGTACTCGGTCATCGTGACGTAGCTTGAGAGGCGAGGCCGGTCCGAAACGTCGAAGTGGGAGAACCCCTCCTCCGTGAAGACCCGGGTGAGCTGCCGGGCGCGGTCGGAGCGGAAGTTAAAGAAGACCACAGAATCGCCGTCTTCGATCTTCCCCGCCGGACTGCCCGCCTCGGCAACAACCACGGTGGGAAGGATGAACTCGTCCACCTGCCCCGCCTCGTAAGAGGCTTTAACCGCTTCGGCGGCGCTTCCCGCCCTCTCGCCCTCGCCCCTCACCAGAGCCCTGTAAGCCTTTTCCACCCTCTCCCAGCGGTTGTCGCGGTCCATCGCGTAGAATCTGCCGGAGACCGTGGCAATCCTGCCCGCGCCGATCTCTTTCAGGGCTGCTTCGAGCTTTTCCACGTACCCGAGCCCCGACCGGGGGGGAGTGTCGCGGCCGTCCATGAAGGCGTGGACGAAGATATTCTTCACCCCGCAAAGTTTTGCCATGCGGACGAGGGCGTAGAGGTGCTCCTGATGGCTGTGGACGCCGCCGTCGGACAAAAGCCCCATCAGGTGGAGCGCCTTGCCCCCCCTCGCCGCCGCGTCGCACGCCTCGCGAAGGACCCTGTTCTCCTTTATCGAGCCGTCCTTGACCGCCAGGTTGATCCTCGTCAGGTCCTGATAGACTATCCGCCCCGCGCCCAGATTGAGGTGGCCGACCTCGGAGTTCCCCATCTGCCCCTCCGGCAGCCCGACGGCGAGGCCGGAGGCCGCCAGGGTGGCGCAGGGGTACTCCCGGCACAATTTATCGAGGTTCGGCGTCCCCGCCTCGGCAATAGCGTTGTTCTCCCTCTCGGGGCGGTATCCCCAGCCGTCGAGGATGATAAGGGCGGTCTTTCGCATTTCGATCTCCGAAATAGTGTACACAAACTACCTTCGAGTACATGAGCAACAATTATCTTGCTCATGTGCGAGCCTTCTTTTCGTTCCCCACGCTCTCCGGTGCCCAGCAGTGAGAGATCGTGGGGGTCTTTTACATCTTGTGGGGCTCTGCCCCACTCCCCCTGGTACTTCTTTTAGAAAGAAGTACCCAAGAAATCGGCCCGGAAGGGTACGAAGTGAAGGCTCGTCCAAAAACGAGATAACAAAATGTTTTTGGACTCGAAGGAAGATTTTTATAGCTGTCGAAAAAATACCTTCGAGAACAAAAGCTCAAAAAGATTTCGCTTTTGTTCGAGCCTTCTTTTCGTTTCCCCACGCCCTCCGGCGCCAGCGAGTGAGAGAGCGAGGATGTTCCGAGCTCATTCTGAGCCGCAGCGAATATGAGCTCGCCGAGCGACGAACGAGCGAGCTTTGGGCACAAAGGGAGCGCGACTTTTCTTTCCCCCATTTCTTTTGGTCGCTCAAAAGA
>SCTA01000001.1 GCA_004322275.1 bacterium | reverse complement strand
CGCGCTTTAAAAAGCGCGACCACTTCGTTCCGGCTGGGCCGTACGGGGCACCCGCTCGCTTTGCTCGCTAAGACCCCGCGCCGGCCCGACGCCTCCACTCGTTGCGCCGCGTATGGGCCACGCGGAGGACGAAGTGAAGGCTCGTCCAAAAACGAGATCATGAAATGTTTTTAGACTCGAAGGTAGGTTTTTTTCGTACGTGTAAAAAAGAATACCTTCGAGCAAATGAGCAACAATTACCTTGCCCAATTGCGAGCCTTCTTTTCGTCTCCCTTCGGGGCCCGTAGGTGACGCAGGGAGCGGAGGCGGAAAGGGCGGCGGGGGGGTCTTAGTGAGCGCAGCGAACGGGTGCCCCCTCACGCCCCCGCCGCAACGACCGGTCGCTCGAAGAGCGAGCGGCTCCTTCCGGGCCGATTTTTTGGGCACTTTTTTCTAAAAAAAGTGCCTCGGGTGCGGGGCGAAGCCCAGCAAGCTGCAAAACAGGCGGGCCGCGCCCGCCCCACGAACTTTTCGTTCCCCACGCCTCCGGCGCCAGCGAGTAATAATTAAGTATACTGCCCCAATTCCCCAAGCGCCCTTTCGGTCTACTTCGCAAAGCCTTACGCAGCATGGCAACGGGGGACGAACGAGAACACCAACGGCCTTTTGAGGCAGTATTTTCCGAAAGGAACCGACTTTAGGAAAGTAAGCGACAAGGCCTTGCAGAGGGCTGTGGACCGGCTAAACAACAGGCCAAGAAAGTGCCTCGGCTACCGGACTCCTTTTGAAGTCTTCTCGGAAGCCTCCAGTGGTGCACTTGCAAGTTGAATTCACCCCCTCTTGTTTCACCTAATCCATCGTGCTTCTTCAACTTTTAAACTCTTAGACATAGCTGATTCAACATTATTTTTGTCGACTGCTGTAGCCTTATAATAAACAATTGTTTTTTCGATGTAGATATCAGTATATTTATCCCCCTGCGAAGTTCCGACAAGCTGGTAGATGCCATCTTCGGAATTGGATTTATAAACCTTATAAAATATAGGTAAAGCTGATCCATTATGAGCATTATCGAATCGCAATTTAACCATATTGTTACCCATCCAATAGGCCAGCTCCGGTGCCTGGACAGGTCTGAGTTTTAAAATCTCGCCTACAGCGCTGGTTTCGACCTCCACGCTATTAGATACTGCCTTTACTGTGTAAAAATACGACCTGTCGCCTTGAATGTCAGTATCAAGGTAATTGTTTTCAATCGTTTTAATCAGAAGGTTGCCCAGTTCATCCTTTTTTTCGCTTTTGTAGACGTTGTAACTGGCAGCTCCTGTAACCCGGATCCACATGAGCATTACTTGTGCATCCATAAGCATCGGGAAGCCAGGAGACCAACTCGGGGCCGCCGCCTTTTCTTCGGCGAATCCCACCGAGGCGAAAACCGCCAGGGCTATTAGCAGAATCGCTTTAAATGCGGTTTTCCCCCGTGACGCTTTTGCCATGTCTTCTTTACCTTCCTTTCCCTTTCCCCTTCTTAAACGCCGGTGAATCTTCATCCCCGTCTGAATCCCCGCCCAAGTATTTCCCCAGAAACTCCTTCTTCCATTCCTTGAAGCGGTTTTCGAGTATCGCGGCGCGCGCCTTGGCCACGAGGGTCATGTAGAAGTGGATGTTGTGGACGCTGCCGAGGGTTTTGCCGAGGGGCTCGTCTACCTCGAAGAGGTGGTGGAGGTAGGCTCGAGAGAAGGTTTTGCAGGTGGGGCAGTCGCAGGCGGTGTCTATGGGGTAGCGGTCCTTGCGGAAATTTTTCTTGTGGATGCGCAGCTTCCCCGTGCCGGTGTAGAAGACCCCGGCGCGCCCCATCTTGGTGGGGATGATGCAGTCGAAGATATCCATGCCGCGCTCTATCGCTTCGAGTATGTCTTCGGGCCGCCCGACGCCCATGAGGTAGCGCACCTTGTCCCTGGGGAGGAAGGGCTCGGAGTTCTCGACCGCCTTCATCATCAGCTCCTGCCCCTCGCCTACGCTTACGCCGCCGACGGCGTAGCCGGGGAAATCCATCTTGACGAGCTCTTTTGCGCAGCGCTCGCGAAGATCGGGGTAGACGGAGCCCTGCACTATGCCGAAGAGACCCTGATCGCCCGGCCTCTGGTGGGCGTCGATCGACCTTTTCGCCCAGCGCAGCGTCCTTTCGACGGAGTCGGCGGTGTATTTGTAGTCCGCCGGGTAGGGTATGCACTCGTCGAAGGCCATTATGATGTCGGCCCCCAACTCGTTTTGCGCCCTGATGGATTCCTCCGGCCCCATGAAGATGGGCGTGCCGGATTTCTGGAAGGCGAATCTGGTCCCCTCTTCGGTTATCACCCTACCCGGCAGGCTGAAGACCTGAAAGCCGCCGGAATCGGTGAGCATCGGCCCCTTCCACCCCATGAAGGTGTGGAGCCCGCCCAGCCTCGCCACGACGGCGGTTCCCGGCTGGAGGAAGAGGTGGTAGGTGTTGGAGAGGATTATCTTCGCGCCCGCCTCCTCGGCCAGCGCGGGGTGGACGGTCTTTAGCGCCGCCTGCGTGCCGACCGGCATGAAAAGGGGCGTTTGCGCTTCGCCGTGGGGCGTGGAAAGGGTCCCGGCGCGGGCGCGGGTGTGCCGGTCAACGTGTTCGAGGGTGAATTTTATCGGCATTATTTACTTCTTTCCGGTCAGTTTCGCGTAAAAGGTGTTGCGGTTGATGCCCAGAAGCCGCGCGGCGCTTAGCTTTACTCCGCCAGCCCGCGACAGGGCTTCTTTTATCAGCGCCTCCTCGACCTTCCCGACGACCTCGTAGTAGACGCCCTCCTCGGGATGCCTGTCGAAGAGCGGCCCGGCGAAGGCGGTGACGGCGTCTTCGAGCCCGGTGGCCGAGGGCGGGGTCTTCTGGCGCATTCCTCCAATCTCTTCGGGGAGGTCGGAGACTTCGAGCACCTCGGAGCGCGAGAGGACGACCATTCTCTCGACGGCGTTTTCCAGTTCTCGCACGTTGCCCGGCCAGTCGTAATTTGTCATGGCTGTAAGGGCGGCGCGGCTGAACCCCTTTACCTTGCGCTCGTTTTCAAGCCGGAACTTCTCCAGAAAACTGTGGGCAAGAAGTGGTATGTCGCCCTTGCGCTCGCGTAGCGGCGGCATGTGGATGGGAACGACGTTCAGGCGGTAGAAGAGGTCTTCGCGGAAGCGCCCGGCGCGCACCTCGGCGGTCAGGTCGCGGTTTGTCGCCGCGATGACGCGCACGTCTACCTTTACCGTGTCCTTGCCGCCCAGCCGCTCGAACTCGCGCTCCTGCAGCACTCGAAGGAGCTTTACCTGCAGATTCAGGGGAATCTCGCCGATTTCGTCCAGAAAGATCGTCCCGCCGTGGGCAAGCTCGAACCTGCCGCGCTTGAGGTTCAGCGCGCCGGTGAAAGCCCCTTTTTCATGGCCGAAAAGCTCGTTTTCGAGGACCGATTCGGGGAGGCTGGCGCAGGAGAGGCCGACGAAGGGCTTGTCGTGGCGCTCGGAGTTGAAGTGGAGCGCCTTGGCGACCAGTTCCTTGCCGGTTCCGCTCTCGCCTGTAATGAGCACCGTGGCGCGGCTCTTGGCGACCAGCGCTATCTGCTCGAAAACGGATTTCATCGCGGAAGAGTTGCCGACGAGGTTCTTCAGCTTGTATTCGCCTTCGAGCGCGCGCCTAAGGTGGAGGTTCTCGTCGGCCAGAAGGGATTTTTCGCTCTCGACCATCCTCTGGATGCGCACCGCCTGGGCGATGTAGCCCGCCGCGACGGAGAGGATGCGCTCATCCTCGTCGAAGGCTATGTCTTCGTCGAAAGAGAGGTCCACCGAAAGCGCCCCCACAGTCTCGTTGTCGAGCTTCACGGGTACGCAGATGAAACTTATCTGCGATTTTCTGATGTCGCCGCGCGATTTGGTCTTGTTGAGGAAGAGGGGCTCCTTGCCGACGTTGGGGACTATCATCGGCTCGCCGGTGGCGAGAACCCTTCCGACAACGCCCTCACCCGCCCTGTAGCGGCCGCGCTTTATCTCCTCTTCGCTCATGTTGTGCGCCGCCTCGATTACCGCCTCCTCCGAGCCGGGGTCCCGCAGCACCAGCATCCCGCGCTCGATCCCGAGCCCCTCGGCGAGGGCGCGAAGGGTTTCCTTCACCACCTCGCGAAGATCGAGCGAGGAGGTAGCGGCGCGGCTGACGTTGGAAAGTGCCGTAATTGCCTGAAAAGCTGTGAGGCGCTTGGTCATGGGACTGGGATTTCCTCAAAGAGATAGAGCGTGTTCGTACCGGCGCGTGAAAAGATATCACACGCCCCGGAAAAAGGGAAAAGAGACGTAATCGGAATGGGGGATGAAGAATCGACAGGAGATGAATTGGGCTTTCGTTACGAGCAAACCGTTCTTAATCATTCATACGGCATTAATGGGATGGTCGCCCCTTTCCTGAACGGCATCTAAGTGCCAAAGTGGTAGATGTGCATCACCACTTGAAAGAGAAAGGGGCGACCGGTATGAAGATTACGACAATTGGCATCGATTTGGCAAAGAACGTTTTTCAGGTCCACGGGGTAGACGGCAGCGGCAAGACGGTTCTGAGAAAGCAGTTGAAGCGCGGCAAGCGCGCTGGTGGCTGCCATAGGAGACGCGAAAACCTTCAAAAACGGTCGGCAGCTGGCGGCGTGGCTGGGGCTTGTGCCAAGGCAGCACTCCAGCGGGGGCAAGACAAACCTGCTGGGGATAAGCAAGCGCGGGGGACGGCTACTTGCGTAGTTTGCTGATTCACGGCGCGAGAGCCATAGTAAGAACCAGAAGAAAATCCAAAAACACAGGCGAGTGGCTCGACCGGCTAATTGAACGCAAACACGCCAACGTCGCCACCGTTGCCCTCGCAAATAAGAATGCGAGAATCGTATGGGCGCTACTGGCGCACGACAGAAGGTATGAAAGCGGCTATGCGCAGTGCGTAACCGCCTGAAGAACAGTAGGCTGCCGTTTCGGGATTAAGTTAAAGAATCCGCTCCAAAGGATTGCGCAGGCAGCGAATGATTGATGGCAAAAAGGTCGGACCGCGGTTGATCAAACCCGCCAAAATTCTGGGAACTAAAGTTCCGAGGCACTGATCGGGAATCGACCAGCATATTCCATCAGGGATAGGGGCTAAGCCCCGTAAAAAATCCGGATGTATGGCTGCAATCTAACCTTATTTTGCCACTGGTTTTGCTGCTTGTATCCAAGGGCGACCGTGTAAGGATTTTGCCGCCGGGCGAGGAGCCCGCAGGGAGCGCGACGAAGACAGTAGCGTGCCTACGGCGAGGAGCGCGAGCGAGAAGAGACACTGCATCGCGGTAAAAGCCGAAGCCGTCCGGCGAGCGGGAAACGAAATCTAACCTACTTCGATTTGCATCCCTCTTTGTAAACCTTAACCGCGCAAAACTCCCCGCACATGGTGCATACGTCCGAATCGGCGGGCTTGTAGGCGGTCCTTCTCTCGCGGGCCCGCTGGGGGTCCATCGAGAGGTTGAACTGACCCTCCCAGTCGAGGGCTGCGCGGGCTACGGACATCTTTTTGTCCCATTCCCTCGCGCCGGGGACTCCCTTGGCGATGTCGGCGGCGTGTCCGGCGATGCGGGAGGCGATAACCCCCTGCCGCGCGTCCTCGACGGTGGGAAGACCGAGGTGCTCTGCGGGGGTGACGTAACAGAGGATGTCAGCCCCTGCGCGGGCGGCCAGCGCCCCGCCTATGGCGGCGGTAATGTGGTCGTAGCCGGGGGCGACGTCGGTAACGAGCGGTCCGAGGACGTAAAAGGGAGCGCCGTGGCAGAGGCGCTTTTGCAAAAGGACGTTCGCCTCGACCTGATCCATCGGGACGTGGCCTGGCCCCTCTATCATCACCTGAACCCCCGCGTCCCACGCCCGGAGGGTGAGTTCGCCGAGGTTCATGAGTTCGTGAATCTGCCCCCTGTCGGTGGCGTCGGCTATCGCGCCGGGGCGAAAACCGTCTCCGAGGCTGAGGACAACCTCGTATTCGCGGCATATCTGAAGAAGGCGGTCGAAACCCTCGAAAAGGGGGTTTTCTCTGTTGTGCCTTCTCATCCACGCGACGGTAAAGGAGCCGCCGCGGCTCACGACGCCGATGACGCGCTCCTGTCCTTCGAGCCTCTTTACCCCCTCCCGCGTTATGCCGCAGTGGACGGTCATGAAATCCACGCCCTCTTTGGCCTGCTCCTCGATGACGCGGAAGATGTCCTCCGGGGTGAGGGAGAACATGTCGCCCTCGTTTTTGAGGCGGCACTCGGCTATCGCCTGATAGATCGGGACCGTGCCGAGTGGGACTGGGCACTCGGAGATGATGCGCCTTCGTATGTCGCCCAGCGGGCCGCCGGTGGAGAGATCCATCACGGTATCCGCGCCGACTTCTACGGAGACCCGGAGCTTTTCAAGCTCCATCGGAAGGTCGCTGATGTCCTTGGAGGTGCCTATGTTGGAGTTGACCTTGGTGCGAAGCCCCGCGCCTATCGCCAGCGGCCTGACGCCCTTCCGCGTCTTGTTGGCGCAGACTATCGCAGTCCCTTTGGCCACGAGTCCGGCCAGCTTTTCCGGCTCGACCCCTTCGGCGATTGCCGCGAGTCTTACAGCCTCGGGGATTCTCCCCGCCCTTGTCTCTTCGAGTATCGTCATTTTTATATTATCCGCCTTTAAGCTCTCGCCAGACTGCGTTAACCCTTTTTGCTACTTCGATTGCATCGGTGCCGAAGATGCGTATCATCGGCTCCTTGCCGCGGTCGCCCTCGTCGTAGATTACGTCCGGGGCGAAGCCTTTGGTTTCAAGCACCCAGGAAGTCCCCCACTCAAGGGTCGAGCCTTCGGCGGCCTTTACCTCCGGCGGCTCATCGTCGCGGGAGAAGCTGGCGACGGAAAGCCCCGCCCTCCGGCAAGCCTCCACCACCTCGAGCCCGTAGCGGACGTTCATCACCGCGCGAAAGGGGCTCTGGTGGCGGATGGAGGCGAGGAGTATCTTCGCCATGTGCCTCGTCGCGCCGAAGCGCGGGCCGTCCACCCTCCGTATCCTTCCCCCGGCCTTTATTATCCTTCCGGGAAACCCGGCTACGTCGTCGAAGGTCTGCGCACCGTCGAGAGCCTCAGCGAGATTCGACTGCACCTCGGGTATGAGGCCGACGGGATTTTCCTCCTCCAGAAGCTCCCACGCGGTGAAGAGCCTTTCCATGAGGGCGCGTTCGCCGCCGCCCAGAGCTCCTTCGTAAGGATTGGTCGAGCCGTGGCCCGCGCCGGTCTCGTAGCCGTGCGCTATGGCGCGGTATAGGAAAGCCCTCGCCCTGGCGACGGCGTTTCTCAGGGTCTCGCCGCGCGCGAGGTAGGCGGCTATGGCGGCGCTGAGGGTACAGCCGGTGCCGTGAGTGTTTTGCGTCTCGATGCGCGGGGAGGTGAAGGCTTCGACCTCCCTGTCCTTTTCCCAGAGAAAGTCGGTCACGGTCCTGCCGGGCACATGGCCGCCCTTGAGCAGCACCGCCTTCGGCCCCGTTTCGAGAATCCTTTCCATCGCCAGAAGGGTCGTTTCGAGATTCGTTATCGTGACGCCGGAGAGCGCCTCCGCTTCGGGGATGTTGGGAGTGACCACAAGGGCCTTGGGAAGGATGAACTTTTGCAGGGCAGCTACCGCGTCGTCCCGAAGGAGCGAAGCGCCGCCCTTGGCGACCATAACCGGATCGACGACCAGCTTTTCCACCGGATAGATGTCGAGTTCGAGGGCGGCTTCCCTGATGAGCCCCTCGTTGAAGAGCATCCCCGTCTTTGCGGCGTCCGCCCCGATGTCGGAAAGCACGCTTCGCATCTGCGCGCCGAGAACTTCCGGCTCCACCGGGTGGACCGACTGGACGCCGAGGGAATTTTGCGCGGTCAGCGCGGTTATGGCGCTCGCGCCGTGGCATCCGAGGAGGGCGAATACCCGAAGGTCCGCCTGTATCCCCGCGCCGCCGCCCGAATCGGAACCCGCTATCGTCAAAACTTTTTTCATATGAAGACCTTTTCGGCTGAGCCGACCAGTTTTTTCGCCGCTTCCTCAACGTTTGCGGAGTTAAAGAGCGCCCCGCAGACAGCCACTCCGGCAGCTCCCGCGAAAAACGCTTCCTCCATGTTGTCCGCGGTGATTCCGCCGAGGGCGTATAGAGGAAGAGAGGAGCGCACCACTATCTCCCTGAATCCTTCGACGCCGAGCGGTTCGAGAAAGCCCCTCTTTGAGGAAGGCTCGAAGAGAGGGCTCAAAAACCCGTAGTCCGCGCCATCCTCCACCGCGCCCAAGGCCTCCTCAAGGCTGTGACAGGAGACGCCGAGGAGAATCTTCCCGCCCTCGCACGCCCGAAAGCTCCTCATTCTCCCCGAAGGGAGGTGAAGGCCGGGAAGCTCAAGCGAGGAGCGGACTTCGGCGTCGCCGTGAATGGAGATAAAGAGGCCGGGGCACCTTTCCCGAAGGGTGCTTGCGCACTTCAAAAGCTCTTCGCGAGGAATATCCTTAGCCCGCAGCAGCGCCCAGCGTACTCCTCCGCGCACCGCCGCCTCCACCAGTCCCGCCGTCTCGCCCCCGAAGAGGGAGAGATCGGCTACCGCGACCAGAGGATGGGGAAGTTTTTCAGGCATCCTGTACGAAGATGATCTTGTGCTTCATGAGATTTATCTCTTCGAGGCGCGCCTTTATCGTCATCTCGTCGCCCAGAAGGCCGACAAGCTTGAAGCCGCCGGATATGGGATCGATGCGGCAGACCTCGCCCATGATGAGCTCTTCGTCGTTGCCTTTTTTGAAGTAAGCGTTGGATTCGCACATATTAATTTCCTCTTAATCAGGTTGCGAGGCTGTTGAAAGTAAAAAAGGATAGGTAGACCATCTTAAGGCCGGGTGTCAAGCGCTTCGCGCCGCAGATTGCCGACAAACTTCGTCTTTTCTCCGATTGACTTCGTCAGGCTCGAAAAACGTCCTCGAAATACCTCCCGGTATTCCTCCGGTCTTTTTTCTCGCCTTCCTTGTTCTCGAAGAAAATGCTGTGTTTGTCGCAATCTTAAGTCTGTTGACAAGGTGGAACCTTTACTGTTCTTTTTTTACGCGGAATCACTCGGTCGCGTAATCGATAACTTTGTCAACAGCCTTGGCGCTTCGCGCCTCCCAGCGTCTTTTGGCTTCGGCGACGAAACCTGCGAGGGCGGGAAATTCGCGTCCGCCTCTCTCGTCGAACTCCCCGGTAAGTATACCGAGCGCCGGGGAGGCGTATTCGAGAAATCCTCTCTTGCCTTCCCTGCCCCCCAGTTTCCCGAAAGCCCCAAGAGCCTGCATCAGGCGAAAAACGCCGAGGGGGAAAAGAGACTCCCTTACCGCTTCAACGTCCACGTTTTCAACCTCGCCGAGAAGTCCGAGGTAGCGAGAGAACAGCTTTTCTCTGACTCTCTTCGGGAGGTTTGCGTAGGGGTCGAGGAGGAGCGCCGAAACGTCGTAACCCGGCGGCCCCGGCCTCGCTCCCTGAAAGTCTATCACCGCCCATTCGTCGTTTATAAAGTGGATATTGCGGCTCTGGAAATCGCGGTGGAGAAAATAGCCGCCGGGAGCCTTCAACGCTTCGCGGGCGAGTCTTTCGATATCGCCGCAGACCTTTTCATCCGCCTCCAGGCCGAGCAGATTCGAGACGAATTCCCGGCAGAAATACCCGCCTTCCATATTGACCATCAGATCGAACCCGTAGGGCTCGGAGAACCCGACCTCTGCCGAAAACCCCATCGCCCCTTCGGTCTGCATCCTTACCAGCAGCGAAAGCACCGGCAGGTAGAGGGTTTCAAGCTCCTCTTCGCTCTTCGCGGCTTTTGCGAGGCAAAAGAGGCTCTCCTGCCCGAGGTCCTCCATGAGGATGAGTCCGTTTTCGGGGTCCGAGCCGACGACCTCCGGCACGCGGATTCCGCGCTCCCGGAGGTGGCGGTTTATCCGGAGCCAGGCCGCGTCCTCCTTCGGATTCGTCCCCTTCTGGAGGATGAAGACGCTCCCTTCCGACGCCACGCGGTAATAGCTCCGCGAGGAGCCGTCGCCGTGGAGAGGGGTGATGGAGACCTCACCGCCGCCGGGAAGGAGGCGCCGGACGGTCAGAGTATCGGGGAGGGGCGTATTTTCCATATTCTTTCGACAGCCTCGCCGAATCGCGCCGGGGAAACGTTCTCCGAGAGGGCTTTAGCTATGGTTTCCGGGTCTGTTTTCTCACCCAGCATTCCGCCGAAGATGAGGAGGTCGCACCCCGCGTTCACCGACTCTGGCGCGAGGCGCTCAAGGGGGCCGAGCTTTCTGAGCCCTCCCATCTCGAAGTCGTCGGAGATGACCGCGCCGCGAAATCCCAGGCCGTCCCTGAGAGTTCCCTTCAACCAGAAGGGGGAGAGGGTGGCGGGAAGCGGGTCGGCCTTCGGGTAAGCGAGGTGGCAGGCCATGACCGCCTCGATCTCCCGGTAAATCAGCGCCCGGAAGGGCTCCATATCTTCGTCGAGGGTTTCGAGCGGCAGGTTCACCGTTCCCGGCCCGAGGTGGGTATCCACCGGAGACGCGCCGTGGCCGGGAAAGTGCTTGGCGCACCCGGCGACCCCTCCCCTTCGCATCCCCCTGTAAAAGGCGGCGGCCGCCGAAGCGGTCTTGCGCGGGTTTTCGCCGAAGGAGCGGTCGCCAATCGCCCCGCTCTCGCCGGGGTGAAGGATGTCGCACACCGGCGAGAGATTGAGGTCTATTCCGAGGCTTTTCAGCGCCTTCGACTGCGCAAAGGCGATCGCCTCAATTTCCCGGTCGCCGAGGCGTGAAAGTTCCTTCGCCGGAGGGACGCGGGGGACGCCTTCTTTGATGCGCTCGACGCGCCCGCCCTCCTGATCGACCGCCACGAGGGGAATCCAGCCGTCCTCCGGGTCTATAAGGCGCTCGCGCACCTCGGCGGTCAGCGCCGCTACGGCCTTCGCGTCGGGGCAGTTTTTCCTGAAGAGTATCACCCCTCCCAGACCCTGTTCGCGGGCGAATTTTACGAGCCCTTCGGGAAGGGAGGTTCCCTCGAAGCCGAGGCAGAGCAGCCTTCCGGCGCGAAATCCTGCCATCAGCGAACCGCCGGCTCCAGAAAGGCAAGCTCGCCCCTGGCCGGGGAGAGGTGCGCACGAGGGCCGAAAGGCAGCGGGCGGTTCGTCCCGACGTGGCCGCAGGGCAGCCCCGTGAGGACCGGAATTCCGGCCTTGCCCGCGAATTCGCCGAGCAGGGAGTAAAGGTCTTCTATTGACCCTCCCTCGGGGATAAAGGTCTCGGGCGTCCCGAAGACGACGCCCTTCGCTCCCTCGAAAAAGCCGGAGTGAAGGAGGTGGTGGAGCATCCTGTCGATGCGGTAGACCGCCTCGCAGACCTCTTCGATGAAGACTATCTTTCCACCGGCGCGAATGGCGTAGGGGGTAGAGACGGAGGTGGAGATAAGTGAAAGGCACCCTCCGCAGAGCGGCCCCTCAACGTCTGCCCCGCCGTTCAGGGCTTTTAATCCTGTGAATACCGGCAAGCGCGGCTCCCCGAAAAAGCCGAGGCAGCCGAGAAGCTCGTCGAGTTCCTCCTCGCCTCCCTTCCTCGGGTGGGGGCCGTGGACGACCGCCCAGCCGTATATTTCCGAGAGCGCGCCGAGGAGCGCGGTGTTGTCGCTGAAGCCGGCCACCGGCTTGGGAATGGCATCGGCCGGGAGGTCGAGAGAGGGGATTATCCGCTGTGTTCCGTACCCTCCCCTCGCGAGAAATACCGCCTTTATCTCGGGGTCCGAAAGGGCGGTCTGGAGTTCGCCCAGCCTCCGTCCGTCGTTTCCGGCGAGATAGCGGTCCTTCGACAGCATCTCTTCACTCGCCGAAACGACAAGCCCTCTCTCCGAAAGCGCCTCTACGGCCCAGTCGAAGCGGGCTTTGTCAACCGGCCCGGCGGGGGCGGCCAGCGCGACCTTGTCCCCTCTCTTTAGAGGGGGCGGGTATTTTACCTTCATCGCACTCCTCCGCCCCCGGCGGTCGCCGCCGTTTCGCGGCTTTCGTAGAGTTTCCCCAGTTCCACGCGAAGAACCTCCCGTTTTGAGGCGAAATCCGCCTTCGCCCAAGGAATTTGCTCCCCTGCGCCCGCGGAGTCAACCTTCAGAATCCAGAATCCGCTATCGCCCCTTAAAACTCTCGAAGTGTCGCCCATCCTAAGTTCACCAGCCGAAGCGGGGAGGACGGTGTCGCCTCCGGGAAAGCACCTGCCGAGAGCGCCGCCGCAGGAGCGCGTCCCCCACTGGGAGAGTTCCCCGGCGACTTTGGAAAAATCTTCCCCGGCCGAGAGCTTTTCAAGCGCCTCTTCGGCCTTTCTGAACTGGTCCAGCACCTTTTCGGGCGGATCGAGGGGGTGGACGAAGCGGAAGATTCCCCTCGCCTCAAGCCACTTAGGGAGAGTGACCCCCTCCGTTTCCAGCCGGGCCAGAAGAGCCGGGATGTCGGCTTTGACCGCCTCCCGAAACTCCCTCTCTCGCTCCCTCGCCGCGCTTTCCCAACCTTCGGGAAGGTTTGCATCCGGCCACGAGCCTGATACCGCCCTTAGAATGGGTTCTTCGGAGGCGGTGGATTTTTCCGGGGCCGCCGCTCTCGGGGCGGGCTTTAAAGTCTTCAGGCAACCGGTGTAGGAAGGGATTCCACCCGGCTTTTTGCGGAGCGAACCCGCGTCGAAGAGGCTGACCCCGTCAAAGCCGAGTTCAAAGGCGGCGGCACCCTCCGCGCAGATGTCGGCGGGCTCCTTTATGTAGCCGCCAAGCCCCGCGTGTAATTTCACCGAAGGGTTCGAGACGGCGGCCTCCGCCACTCCGAGAAGCTCTGCCGCTACCCTCTCCCTCGGCCCGAAGTAGGCCATAGGGTAGAGGCCGTCCACAAGACCCTCCGACGCCCAGCCGCGCCAGTCCTGCCCCTTCTCGAAGTAGGCGGCTCCCGGCTCGGGTACGACGGCAGCCGAAAGTTCCGCTCCGGGGCGGGCCGCCTTCACCTCTTTCGCAATCGCGCGGACGATCTTCGTTATCTCTTCGGCCTTCATCCCGGCGAAGAGCAGCCTTCCGGTAAGCATAACCCTCTCCTCGGGTTTCATTTCCCCCGAGAGCCACCCTTTCAGGTCCGGCTGGCCGAAAGAGACCGGCAAAAGGGCGGGATCGAGGCCGTAAAGGGTCTTGTAGCGCTCCGCGAGCGGTCCCCCCTGCCCGTAGCCGGGTCCGGGATAGCGTATGAAATCGAGGTGAACCCCCGCGACGGGGTACTTTTTAACCACCTCGCCCGCGATAGAGGCCAAGAGACTCCGGTATTCTTCGTTGGCGGGGTCTATGTAGACCCCTTCAATCCAGCCTTTTGCGCGCTCGGCGGGCGAATACTCCGAAACCGCCCGTTTTTCGGCGTCTTTCAGGCACCATTCGGGGTGCGCGACAGCGGGGTGGAGGGGCGAGAGCGGAGGGTTCTGTCCTCCCCAGATAAAGAAGGCGTTCAGCCACGCGACGTTCTTTATGCCCTCGCATTCCTTTACGAGAACGCAGAGGGGGTCGAAGGGAGGCGGCTCCGAAAGTTCCTCGGACCTCGGGGCGAGAGCGGTTTCGTACCAGGCGTCGCCGCGCCCGCGCACCTGAGCGAGAATGGTGTCCGCTCCTGCGCTTTTTGCCTCGGCGCAAAGCCCCCGGATGGATCCGGGGGTCGCAAGCTCCGTCCTTACCGCCCAAAGGGCGGTCTCAGCCCTCGCCGCCGAAGCCAGCGCGAGCGAAATAAGCAGAATTAATCCCCTCTTCAACTTTTCTCCCTCAGGGCCGAGAGGAGTCTTTCGTGGATGTCCTCGAAGCCGCCGTTGGAGAGAACCACTACCACGTCGCCCTCCCTCGCGTAGCGGGATATCCGGTCTATTATCGCTCCCGCGTCTGGAAAAGCTTCCGCCGGGACGCCTCCCTTTGAGACGGCTTTTGCCAGCGCCTTTACGTCCAGCACCTTTCCGTCCACAACCTTTTCGGGGTTAGGGACCTCCCGGATCGCCACAAAATTCGCGTCGCCGAAGGAATTTCCAAGCGCTTCCTGAAAAACCGCCCTTCTCATGGTGTTGGAGCGCGGTTCGAGGAGGGCGAAGATGCGCCTTTCGGGGTACAGCTCTCTAAAGCCCCGGAGGGTTGTCCGTATCGCCGTGGGATGGTGGGCGAAATCGTCGAAGACAACTATTCCGCGCTCCTCGCCCCGCTTCTCCGCCCGCCTCTTTACCCCCGGAAAGCTCTTTATTCCCGAGATTATCGCCCCGGCGTCCAGCCCGAAGCGGCGGCAAGCGATCACTCCGGCGAGTATGTTCCACCCCTGATGGGAGCCGACCATTTCGTGGGAAATTTCTGCGGTAAACCCCTCCGGCCCGGCGACGAGCAGTTTTCCCGGCGAGGCGGTTCCCGCGTAGTGGGCCTTCGCTCCCTTCATCGTGTAGGTGACTACCGGGCAGGGAGGATTGTCCAGAAGCGCCGTCACCTCCGGCTCGTCGGCGTTGGCGATGATAAGTCCGCCGCGCGGCACGATGCGCAAGAGGTGGCGGAAGGTCTCCCTGAGCCGCTCCATGTCCGGGTAGATGTCGGCGTGGTCGTATTCGAGGTTGTTCAGGATCAGCACCCTCGGGCGGTAGTGGAGAAACTTGGAGCGCTTGTCGAAGAAAGCGGTGTCGTACTCGTCCCCTTCGAGGACGAAGGGTTCGCCCTTCCCCACCCGGAAACCCGCGCCGAGCCCGAGCGGCACGCCGCCGATCAGCCACGAGGGGTCGAGGCCGCCCTCGCGCATTATCCAGGTTATGAGCGCCGTGGTGGTGGTCTTCCCGTGGGTTCCGGTGACGACCACGGGGGCTTTTCCCGGCAGGAAGACCGCCTCGATGAGTTCAGCCAGCGAGGTGAAGGGAAGTCCCTTCTCAAGCGCCTCCTCGACCTCCGGATTGCCCCTGCTTACGGCGTTTCCTATGACGGTGAGGTCCGGCGCGGGTTCGAGATTTTTGGCGTCGAACCCTTCGATTACCTGTATCCCGAGGTTTTCGAGGTAGGTAGACATCGGCGGGTAGGCGCGGCTGTCCGAGCCCGTGACCCTGTAGCCGAGCGAGTGAAGCTCCCCCGCCACCGAGGCCATCGCCGTGCCGCAGATTCCGGTGAAGTGGACCCTGCCTCCCTTAACTAGTCCTGATATAAAAGGCATTCGCGCCTCGTCTCCTTCCATCCGTCGAGTTCTCTTTGCCAGCCCTTCTCGATCTCGGCCAGCGGCTCGCCCGCTTCGAGCGCCTCCCTTACGCGGGAGGAGCCGAGGAGCATATGGATCGGCAGTTTTTCAGTTTCGTATTCGTAGGGCGGTGCTTTCCAGTCGAAACCCGCCTTGCGGTAAAGCTTCCAGAGGGTCCGGAGGACGCCGAGCCCCGTCAGATAGGGCTTGAAGAGGGCTTTGTCCGTGACGTGAAGCTGAACCCCCATGCAGTCGGTGCCTCCCCACTTCTGGAAGGTCGGCAAAAAGACCGCCGGGCGGAAATGAACGCCGGGGAGGCCTAGCTTTCCGAGTTCTCCGGCCAGTTCCTCCGGCCTGCCCCACGGCCCGCCGACAAGCTCGAAAGGGCGCGTCGTCCCCCTCCCCTCGCTTGCGTTCGTCCCTTCCAGAAGGACCGTTCCGGGGTAGACGAGGGCGGTGTCGGGGGTGGGGAGGTTAGGCGAGGTCATTACCCACGGTCTTCCGGTCTCCTCCCAGCACATCTTCCGGCTGTAATTCTCCATACGGACGACCGTGAGGTCGCAGGAGACGCCGCCGTGGCGCACGAACCAGAGCGCAAGTTCGCCGATGGTCATGCCGTGGCGCATGGGTATCCCGAGAAGGCCGACGAAGGAGGAGTGGGCCGCTTCGAGTATATTTCCCTCTACCGCATCCGCGTTTATGGGGTTCGGCCTGTCGAGGACGACGAGGCGGATTCCCCTCTCGCCGCAGGCTTCCATCGCGAGCTTCAGGGTCCAGACGAAGGTGTAGACCCGCGTCCCCACGTCCTGAATGTCCACGAGCAGGGTATCGAGGCCCTCCAGCATTTCCGGCGTGGGCTTTCTCGTCTCGCCGTAGAGCGACCAGACGGGGAGGCCGAACCGGGGGTCGCTGCCGTGGCCGGTCTCCACCATGTTGTCCTGCACGTCGGAAAATATTCCGTGCTGAGGCCCGAAGAGGCAGACGAGGTCTTCCCCCAGCGCTTCACGCGCCACGTCGCGGGCAAGGGTGTAATTCCTGTCTACGCTGGCCGCGCTGAGCAGCAGCCCCGCCCTCTTTCCCGGAGGCGAGTAGCGGCGCGGATTTTTGGCGAAAACTTCGAGGCCCGTGGTCACCATGCATTAGTCCCCTGAAAATTGAAGCATCCGCCGGATTCTAAGCGAAATCAGGATTTTCATAAAGGAAATCGCGAGACAAAATGTGGCGGATGTGAATTTGCGTCTCTTGGGGTATTCTTTACGCGAACCTGAATATTTATGAGGAGCAAAAATGGTTATCGGCATCCCCAGAGAAATAAAAAACCGCGAATACCGGGTCGGCCTAGCGCCCGCTTCCGTTAGGGAGCTCGCCGCGCGCGGCCACGAGGTTCTGGTGGAGACGGGGGCGGGGTACGCCATAGGCTTCGACGACGAACTCTACCAGAGCGCCGGGGCTAAAATCGTCCACAAACCGGCGGAGGCTTTCGGAGCACAGCTCGTTGTGAAGGTGAAAGAGCCGCAGCCCTCCGAGTACAAGTACCTCCGGAGGGGCCAGATACTCTTCACCTACCTCCACCTCGCGCCCGACACCCTCCAGACCCAGGCGCTTATCGATTCCGGCGTGACCGCCATCGCCTACGAGACCGTCACCGACAGCTACGGCGGGCTGCCGCTTCTCGCGCCGATGTCGGAGGTTGCCGGGAGACTGGCGGTGCAGGCCGGAGCCCACGCCCTCGAACTCTCCAGCGGCGGCAGGGGGATGCTGCTCGGCGGCGTTCCCGGCGTCGGGCCGGGGAAGGTGACGATAATCGGCGGCGGAGTCGTCGGCGAGAACGCCGCGCGGGTCGCCTCGGCCCTCGGCGCGGAGGTGGTGATTCTCGACAAGTCGGTACACAGGCTTAATTTTCTCGACGAGCACTTTACCGGGAGAATTAAGACCATCTTCTCGACGGCGGAGGCGATCGAGGCGGAGGTGCTCTGCTCCGATCTCGTCATCGGCGCCGTGCTCGTCCCCGGAGCCAACGCGCCGAAGCTGGTTTCGGAGGAAACCGTAAAGAAGATGCGACGCGGCTCGGTGCTGGTGGACGTTGCGATAGATCAGGGCGGGTGTTTCGCCACCTCCCACCCGACCACCCACGAGGAACCCACCTACATACTTCACGGCGTGGTCCACTACTGCGTGGCGAACATGCCGGGAGCCGTCGCCCGCACCGCGACGCAGGCCCTCAACAACGTAACCCTGCCCTTCGTTCTCGCCCTGGCGGCCCAAGGCGAAAAAGCGCTTCTGAAAGACCCTCACTTTCGCGCAGGGTTGAACGTCTGCCGGGGAAAGATAACCCACCCCGCCGTCGCGGCGGCGCAAAGCCTTCCCTTTGTGAAGCCGGAAGAAGCCCTCTCCAGTTCCTGACTTGTCCTTCGCTTTTCACCCCCGAAAGGGCCCCCCTGCCAAAAGGGACATCTTCCGGAGGTCGCCGGCGCTGGCGTTTTTAAGCTCGCGTGCATTTTTTTGCATTTTCCAAATCACCGTTCTATTTTTACTGTCCATATTTTTACTCCTGATTTCGCATGGTTACTTACTATTGCTTCCGGGAGCCTTGCGGAATTTTAAAATCCGTTCCAAAACACCGGTTGCTTTATGTTAAAGTTTTGGTTAACTTTGACGATAAGTTGCCATAGGTTCCCTGGCGATTTTATCAAAACCATCGGCGAAATTTATGAGTACGGCGTTCTTCTCTATGGCGGATGGTACTTTTAGAGCGTCCGGTTGGACAAGCGAGCCGCCGGGGTTTAAAGAGTTTTTTCACATGATGTTTAAGACCGTTTTGGTGTGATAATCAGGTAAGCTTAACCGGGGGTGGAGTAAAATTTAAAACAGCCCGTTTGCGGGGGGAAAACACGGATTTGCAAAGAGGTGACGAAATGCCTTCAGGTTTGGCTCCGAAGAAATCGACGGCAGAGGAAGGCGTTACCCCCGTAAACGCCGAGCCCGGAACCTCAAAGGCCAATTCTCCTTCCACGACCAAGCTTGGAGGAGATCTGGCCGACTTTACTCTTGCCGACGTCGTCCAGCTGATAATTTTTTCGCGCAAAACCGGCGCGCTTACCATATGGCAAAAGGGGCAGGAAGCCTTTCTCTACTTCGACCAGGGTCAGCTCGTTCACGCGCAGTGCGCCGGCGGATCGGGCGAGGAAGCAGCTTTTTCCGTCTTCGACGTGGTTTCGGGCAAATTTGAATTTTTCACCGGCCTGACGCCGCCCGAACGCACAATATTCATAGACGGAACCCACTTTCTCATCGAGGCCGCCAGAAGGGCCGACGAGGCCGCGAGAGTTTCGTCAGACGATCAGGAAGAATCCGAGGCTTTTTACCGTCCCCACTCCGAGGAGCAAAAAAGCCAGCCCGAACCGGCCCGTCCGAAGCTCTCTATTGTCCGGAACGAAGGCGGCCTTGACTTTTCTCTGGACGGAATCCTTCCCGGCGACGGCGACGGGGCTGACAAAGGCGTTGCCGACGACCTCCTTTCCGCCCTGTCATATTCCTATTTCGAGCCGCCTTCGTCAGGCTCCGAAGCAAGCTCCAGCGACAAGCTGAAGTCAATACTCGGCGGCCTGGACGAAGTATTGTCCTTCTCAATGTTTAACCGCAGCGGCAACCCGCTTTTCCGGTCCGCGGCGGAACACGACCCCGCAAAGGCAAAGGCGTTCTTTTTCTCCGACGGCGACGGGGCGGCGACCGCGCTTATTCTGGAATCCGCGCAGGATATCGGTCCCCTCCTGGGGTGCGGCGAGTTCAAATGCGCCGTTGTGCACCTGCCGTCGAACGGGAGAAAGGTTCTTTTCGGCCATGAAAGCCGCCTTATCGCGGCTGAATTGAAGCCGGGTCGGCCGCCCCCGGAACTGGTCGGCATGGCTATGGCCGCTCTGGGAAAAGCAGTCATCCGCTGAAGACAACCCTTGGCAATATAAAAAGGATTTTTACATGCAACAGGCATTATCCGACTTAAGGCTCATTTCCGGGGTTATCGGCTCTTTCGTGTTCGACCCCCGTAAGGGAATACTGGCGAGCGACGTTCCCGCCGGCTTCAAGAAAGACAAGCTCGGGCAGGCCGGAAGAATGGTTTCGCGGAGCATAACCGCCGGAAGGACGGGTTTTTCAGAGATGAAGGACCTCGTTTTCAACTTCAACGAGATGTTTCTTCTGGTCAGAGAGATACGGCCCGGAGTCATTCTCGTCGTGATGGGCGAAAATTCCCTGAACGTCAACCTGCTGGCGATGTCGCTGAATCTCGCCACCGAGGATTTGGCGGCTCTGGCGGATCTTCCGCCCGAGGAAGGCGAAGCGCCCTCTCCCGTCGCGCCGCCGCCCGCTCCGGCTCCTGCAGCCGCTCCCGCCGCCCCGCCTCCGCCTCCTCCGCCGCCGCCGCAGGCTTCAAGGAGCTGGACGGTGGATATGCTCAAGGAGGACAAAAACTACGGCCCCGTTCTCGCGGAACTCAAAGCCGCCCTGGCCAAGGTCATGGGGCCTATGGCCGGAATAGTTCTCGACGACAGCCTTAAAGGCTGGATAGCCACCGCCGAGCCCTCCGCCAAGGGTATTCCCGCCCTTGTAGACATTATCTGCAAAGACATAGGCGACCTGGAAAGGTCGCAGAAATTCAAGGGCCTCATCGCGGGAAAAATAGGCGCATAAGAATAAATACTAGCAAATTGGGGTAGTCATGGCTGAGATAAATGAAATTGCAAACAAGATAATGGAGCTGGACGGGGTCACCGGAGTGCTCATAGCAACTTCCGAGGGCCAGGTTATCTATTCTAAAGAGATAGACAACCCGTCCGAGCTTGCCTCTGCAATGGCGTTATGCTCGATGAACTCGGAAGCCCTGAAACAGATTATCGGCCTCACCCGGCTTGTCAACATACAGTTCATCTCGGACAAGACCGAAGACGTCGTAATACTGATATTGAACAAGTATCTGGTCGGAATAAGAAAGTCCCATAAGGTTTTCACCGAGGAAATACTCAAGGGGTTCCGTAATCTTTTCAAGGCCTAATATCATACGTACATACATAAGTCGGAGGTTGACAAAATGCCAACGGGTTTAACAAAAAGATTATCTGTACTGTTATTATCGGCGCTGATACTGGCATTGGTAGCGATACCTCAAAAAGCGCACTGTGAAGAGCTGAAGGGCTTCGATCTTCAGGTCTACGAGTGGGCGAAAGAATGCCGTGACGAAGTCACCGAACAGATGCAACTGCTTCTGAAAAGCGGCAGGCTCAACAAGTCCAAGCTTTTCGACACCTTTTACATCCCCATCCCCAATACCGATCCGCAGAAATATTCGACTAAATACGACAGGCTTCTCGACGAAACCATAAGGGAAATTCTCGACAGGTACCTCGCGCACGACAAGCGCATGGCCTTCGTCGTGGCCGTGGACATAAACGGCTACCTCCCCACCCACAACACCCGCTATTCACAGCCGCTCACCGGCGACGCCGCGGTTGACGTCCAGAAAAACCGCACGAAGAGAATCTTCAACGACCGCACGGGTCTCGCCGCGGCCAAAAACACCGAACCCTTCCTACTCCAGAAGTACTCCCGCGACACCGGCGAGATGATGGCCGATCTTTCCGTTCCGGTTTATATCGATCAAAAGCATTGGGGAGCGGTGCGCATAGGCTACAAGGTTTTTTAACCGAAAATTCATAAACAACTTCATAACGGCTTTAAAAAGGAGAATCTAATGGCTAAGTCTCGCGTTTCGGTCAAGGTCGCCGTCAAGGTCGTCGTACTTCTGGCGGTAGCAATGGTGCTGGGAACCTTCTTTTTGACCCAGCAGATGACAAAACAACTGGAAGAGCAGTTGCTCCTCCGCGGCAAGATGGAATCGATCGCCGGGGCGAAAGCCTACGGCAGAATGCTCGAAGAAGCCATCGACAACGGCGTCTTCTCGGTCAAGGACGCCTTCGACACCAATTACGAGATTATTTCAGATTTCGATCCGCCCAAATATCACACGAAGTACGATTCCTACCTCGACAAGGCCATCCTGTCCGTCCAGGACGAATTCCTGAAGGACGAGTCAGTTGTTTTCGCCGTCGGCGTTGACGTAAACGGCTATCTGCCCACCCATAACAGCCGCTACCAGCAGCCGATAACCGGCGACAAGGCGCTGGACCTCAAGGGCAACCGCACCAAGCGCCTCTTCAACGACCCTGTCGGCATAAACGCGGCGAAGAACACTCAGGAGGGATACCGGCAGGTCTATGACCGTGACACCGGGGAAAAGATGTGGGACATCGCCACCCCGATTTACGTCAAGGGCAAGCACTGGGGCGGTTTCCGCATCGGCTTCTCCCTCGAAAAGACGCAGGCCGCGATCAATTCTCTCCGCATGATACTTATCGGGATTATGGCCCTCATACTGGTAATCTCGGGCGTAGCCATCATCTTTACCGTGAACGCCTCGCTAAGGCCGCTCAGCACGTTCACGCGCATCGCGGGCAATCTGGCCGACGGCAACGTCGACGAGAAGATAGAGGCCACGAGCGACGACGAAATAGGCGACCTCGCCGACGTGCTGGAGCGCCTGCGCGTCAGCCTGAAAGCCGCTATGGACAGATTGAGAAGATAACACCGGGGTTTCTCCGCTACCAAGCCCCGCGCCCCAAGGCGCGGGGCTTTTTTATTGCTCCGCATGCATGAGACAGTGATTTAATTTGTAATTGGTTAATCGTGCATTAGAATTTTTAGCGAAACCGTTTAACGGACTGGGGCCTGTCCCTGCGGATGGTCCTGTAAAAGGAGGCGAAGATGGATATTCAGCTTTCGGTGGAAGAACTCAGGCTTATCGAACAACTGCTTAAGGGCGACCTCTCGCGGCTCATTCTGGAAATAGCCCATACCGACAACCGCGCCATGAGAACCGGTCTTATGGAACGCGAGGAATTGCTCAAGGGCATTATCGCGAAGATCGAGGGCAAGCTGGCCCTGTAGAGATTCACCTCCTACCGAGGCGAAGGAGGAACCCGGACTGCGGGATATTCTTGAAAGCCGTCCGTTTGCCGGGGTTTACACGGCTCGCGAACACAAAAAAAGGCGGAGCCCCTTTTGGGACTCCGCCTTGCTTTTTCTGGTATTACCGCTTCTTACTTGCCTTCGATGACCGGAATGCGCATGCCGTAGAAAGAACGCCATACGAAGACCGTGGAGATGACGAAGAAGACAACTGCGGCGGTGAGCGCGGTGCCCGGATCAAGGGTAATGGCCAGCTCGACGGCGAGAAGGCCGAAGAGGGTCGTGAACTTGATGACCGGGTTCAGCGCGACGGAGGAAGTATCCTTGAAGGGGTCGCCAACGGTGTCGCCGACGACGCAAGCGTCGTGGAGCGTGGTGCCCTTCATGTTGAGCTCGGTCTCGACGAGCTTCTTGGCGTTGTCCCAGGCGCCGCCGGCGTCGGCCATGAAGATCGCCTGGTAGAGGCCGAAGATCGCTATCGAGATCAGGTAGCCTATGAAGAAGTAGTGGTTTACGCAGGCGAAGGCCAGCGTTGAGAAGAAGACCGCGAGGAAGATGTTGAACATGCCCTTCTGCGCGTACTGGGTGCAGATCTCGACGACCTTCTTGGAGTCTTCGACGGAGGCCTTTTCGGAGCCGGTGTCGAGGTTGATGTTGTCCTTGATGAACTCGACCGCGCGGTAGGCGCCGGTGGCGACTGCCTGGCAGGCCGCGCCGGAGAACCAGAAGATAATCGCGCCGCCGGTGACGAGGCCGAGGAGGAAGAGCGGGTTGAGGAGGGAGAGACCTTCCTGAACCGCCATTTCGCCCTGGATGTTCGGGACGACGGAGCCGTACTTGGCGGAGAGCACCTGAATGATGGAGAAGATGAGGGTCGTCGCGCCGACGACGGCGGTGCCGATGAGAACGGGCTTCGCGGTGGCCTTGAAGGTGTTGCCCGCGCCGTCGTTCTCTTCGAGGACCATCTTGGCTTCCTCAAAGTCGGGCTTGAAGCCGAAATCTCTCTCGATTTCCTTTTCGATGTTCGGGAGCGACTCGATGGTGGAGAGCTCGTAGACGGACTGGGCGTTGTCGGTGACGGGACCGTAGGAGTCGACCGCGATGGTGACGGGACCCATGCCGAGGAAGCCGAAAGCCACGAGGCCGAAGGCGAAGATCGCCGGGGCGGCCATCAGGGCGCCGAGGCCCATGGTGCTGAAGTACCAGGCGACGGCCATCAGGAGGACGATGCAAAGACCGATCCAGTAGGCTGAGAAGTAACCGGCGACGAGGCCGCTGATGATGTTGAGGGAGGCGCCGCCCTCCTTGGAGGCGGTGACGACTTCCTTGACGTGGCCGGACTTGGTGGAGGTGAAGACCTTGACCAGTTCGGGTATCAGAGCGCCCGCGGAGGTGCCGCAGGTGATGATCGTCGCGAGCTTCCACCACATGCCGTTCGGCAGGTCGCCGATGAGCGAGCTGGAAAGCGCGTAGGTGACGATGATGGAGATGATGGAGGTAAGCCACACCAGGGTGGTGAGCGGCATTTCAAAGTCGAACTTCTTGGCTTCTCCGTACTTGGCCTTCGCCCAGGCGAGGTTGATGTAATAGGAAAGGGCGGAGGTCACGACCATGCCGACGCGCATGACGAAGATCCAGACCAGAAGGGCAACCTGAATCTTTACGTCCGGAACGGCGAGAAGGATGAAGGTGATGAGCGCGACGCCCGTGACGCCGTAGGTCTCGAAACCGTCGGCGGTGGGGCCTACCGAGTCGCCGGCGTTGTCGCCGACGCAGTCGGCGATGACGCCGGGGTTACGCGCGTCGTCTTCTTTGATCTTGAAGACGATCTTCATAAGGTCGGAGCCGATGTCGGCGATCTTGGTGAAGATACCGCCCGCGATGCGGAGAGCGGCGGCGCCGAGGGACTCGCCGATGGCGAAGCCGATGAAGCAGGGTCCGGCGGAGTCACCGGGGATGAAGAGCAGAATCGCGAGCATCAGGAGAAGCTCGACGGAAATGAGGAGCATGCCGATGGACATGCCTGCCTTCAGCGGGATGGCCATAGTGGGAAAGGGCTTGCCGCCGAGGGAGGAGAAAGCGGTGCGGGAGTTGGCGAAGGTGTTGATGCGGATGCCGAACCATGCGACCGCGACGCTGCCGAGGATGCCGACGATGGAGAAGAGAAGGACAACGATGACCTGTGCCCAGCTCATCGGCGTGTGGGCCAGGAACTTGAAGTAGGCGACCATGATGATCGCGATGAAGACCCAGAGGACTGCGATGAACTTGATCTGGGTGATGAGGTAGGTCTTGCAGGTCTCGTAGATCAGTTCGGAGATCTCAAGCATCGCCTTGTGAACGGGTAGGTTCTTTATCTGCATGTACTGGAAGAGGCCGAAAAGAATGCCGCCCAGGCAGATGAAGAGGCCGATGAGCAGGAGGCTGTGGCCCGTCATGCCCATGAAGTTGCCGCCGAGTTCGGGGATCTTGAGATCCGCCTCGCTGGCGAAGGCCGTGTTCCCCGCCAGCGCCATCAGCACCGCGAAGAACGCCAGCTTGAACTGGGAAGCGCTACGCCGCGCCAAACTTAAAATTCCGTCCATGAATTTCCTCCATTTAGAGAAGCCAAGGGAGCCTGGCCGTTACATGAATTTCACTTTAAAACGGGCTCCCGGTTAATGCGCCATTTGAAATAAGAGCGAGCCTTATACGACATCAGCCCGCCTCCGGGCAACACAATCGTGAAATTTAAAGACCCCGTATACAGTATCATCACCGGCTTTTTAACCGCGCTTTTTTGCAACCTGCCGGAAGACAAGAGGAAAGCGTCCTTGAACATCGGAAAACAAAATTCGCCGCTTCAGCGGGAAATGGCGTTTTGAACCCCCCCCTCCCCCCGGGGCCGGGTTCGCCTGTTTAAAAGCTTTGGTTCCGCGTCCGTCCGGCCGCGATGCAAAACAACGTTTCAGCCCCGAGCAGCGCCCCTCGGGCAATCCTTCAACCCTTCGGGGGCTTCGCCGGGAGCCGGGTATGGCCGCCGTCTTCTCGAACCGGTTATTTTGTAATAGGTAATAGGCGGATTTTCAAGAATTATTTATTGGCGGACTGACTTTTCCCGAGGATAATTCGTATTTCCGGCGACGCCATACGCCATGCCTCTAAAAAACGGCTGTTTTATTTTCATGACGGAAAAGCCCCGCGAGGAAGTCGCGGGGCTATGAATTCTTCCGCCTCGGGCCTGTTCGCCCTTACTTCCCATCCATCTTCATGTCCATCTTCATATCCATCGGGGGAGATTCCATTTTGCTTTCACCGGGTTTGACTTCCGGCTGGGCGCCTTTGTCCATCATCATGGAGCCCATGCCCCCCATGTCGCCCATCTTTTCCATCATCATTGTCCGGCCCTGAGAGGGCATGGAGTCTTTGTCCCTCATGAAACCAGACATGCTCCTGTCAATGTGCGCCTTCAGTTTTTTCCACGTCCCGTCGTCGAGCTTCGTTGAGAGAAACTGCAGAAATTCCAGATGCGCCTTGCGAATCTTCGCCTCGAAGCTGCCGAGCTCCTTTTGTTTTTTCAACGCCGCCTCGAAATCGAAACCGCGCTTTTCAAGCATCCTCGACAGCTCCATCTCCAGCACGCGAAGATCCGCCGAGGCCCGTATCATCTCCTTTTGAAGCTCGAAGCGCTTTTCCTCGATGATTTCCCTCACCTCGGCCTTTACCCCCAGAGCTTCAAAATCCGCGTGGCATCCGGCCATTAGCGACGGTCCCACCGCCTTCATCATCATAGGGTCGCCCATCTCCATCATCTGCATCATGCCCATCGGCGCGCCGCAGGGAGTAGCGCCTCCGCCGCCCATGACGGCAAGGGAGGGAACCGAAAGGAAGAGGACTATCAGGAATGCTGCGCATCTTTTCATCTCAAACTCCAGTGGTTCACGAAGGAACCGCCACAGGGACAAAGCCTCTGAAAAACTTATATCACAACCTTCGCAAATTGCACGTTGCGCCCACTCGTAAACCCGTAGTCGATTCAGGTTGACAACTCGCGGGCGTTTTTTTAGTATGGCTAAAAACGCCGGTCATTTTTCGGAGAATTAAAAATGCTGAATTGGATTTCGGCCCTCGAAGAGCGGTTGCTTTCAGGCGAAGAGGCGACCGGGGAGGAAGGTCTTCGCCTTTTCGAGCTCGAAGGCGCGGACGTTTACGAACTCTTTTCCTCCGCCAACCGCATCGCCAGGGCAAATAAGGGCCGCGCCGTGGAGCTTTGCTCGATAGTGAACGCCAAGAGCGGAAGGTGCCCGGAGAACTGCGCCTTTTGCACCCAGTCCGCCCACCACCGCACCGCTTCTCCCGTCTACCCGCTGAAATCTCCCGCCGAACTCACCGCCGCCGCGCAGGAGGCGGAGGGTTTTTCCACCAACCGCTTCGGCATAATAACCAGCGGCACGGGAGTAAAGGAAGGACCGGAACTCGACGCCATCTGCGAAGCCGTAAGTTCCATAAGCAGGCGCGGCAAGCTCGCCCCTTGCGCCAGTCTCGGCATAATGTCCGAAAATACCCTGAAAAAGCTCAAAGCCTCCGGCCTCACCAGGTTTCACCACAACCTGGAGACGGCGAGGAGCTTTTTTCCGAAGATCTGCACCACCCACGACTACGAGGATGACGTTGCCACGGTAAGGGCGGCCAGGAACGCCGGTCTCTCCGTCTGCTCCGGGGGAATCTTCGGACTCGGCGAATCCAGGGCGCAAAGGGTTGAGATGGCGCTTACCCTCCGGGACCTTGGGGTGGACAGCGTCCCCGTCAATTTCCTCGTCCCGGTAAAAGGAACCCGCATGGAGGGAATGCCGCCCCTCGCCCCGCTCGAAGCGCTGAAGATAATCGCAGTCTTCCGCTTCCTCCTGCCGGGGGCGACCATCCGCGTCTGCGCGGGCAGGGACCGTAACCTCCGGGACCTCTACAGCTGGATATTCTTCGCGGGCGCGGACGGGATGATGATCGGAAACTTCCTTACCACCGTAGGCAGGGACGTAAAGGCCGACCTTGAGATGATAAGCCAGCTCGGTTTCACCCCCGTCGCCGAAGGCGGGAAACGTTGAACTTCGGGGAGCGCATAAAAGCAAGGCTCAGCGGGCTCGAAGCGAGCGGGAACCTGCGCGAGCTGAAGAATATCGAGCCAATAGGCAAGTTCGCCCTCTGGGAAGGAAAAAAATACCTCAACCTCTCCTCCAATGACTACCTCGGCCTCGGCGCGCGCCCCGAACTTATCGAAGAGTTCTATCGGCCGCTCGCCGCAAACCCGATCGACCGCAAATTCGCGCTCTCGGCCTCCTCCTCCCGCCTCCTCACGGGAAACCATCCCGCCTACAAAGAGCTTGAGGCGCGCCTCGGAGCCCTTTACGGGGGACGCTCGGCGCTGGTTTTCAACAGCGGCTACCACGCCAACGTCGGCATGCTCCCCGCCCTCGCTGGTCCCAAAGACCTTATACTCTGCGACAAGCTGAACCACGCCTCTATAATCGACGGAATGCTCCTTTCGGGCGCTAAGTTCCGGCGCTACCCTCACCTCGGCTACGAGGCGCTCGAAAAGATACTCGACGCCTCCCGCGGTGATTTTGAAAACGTCTTCATCGTCACCGAATCGGTCTTCAGCATGGACGGCGACCTCGCCGACCTTAAAAGACTCGCCGGGCTGAAAAAGAAGTACGGCGCGGTACTAATCGTGGACGAGGCGCACGCCGTGGGGGTCTTCGGGGAGAACGGCCTGGGGCTGTGCGAGGCGCAGGGAGTATTAACCGAAATAGACATAATAATCGGAACCTTCGGGAAGGCGCTCTGCTCCGCCGGGGCCTACGGGATAATGAGCCCGGAGGTCAGGGACTTCCTCGTCAACGCCATGCGTCCCCTGATCTTCACCACCGGGCTTCCGCCGGTCAGCGTGGCGTGGAGCGGTTTCGTCCTCGATAAGGCCGCAGCGATGAAGGAAGAGCGGGAGAGACTTTCCCGCCTTTCAGCGAAGCTCCGGGAGGGGCTGGCGAGGGCGGGTCACAAGACCCTCGGAGATTCCCAGATTGTCCCCCTCGTGGTAGGCGAGAACCGCCCGGCGCTGGCCCTTGCTGAAAGGCTTCGGGAGGCGGGGCTGCTGGTCTTCGCGATACGCCCGCCGACGGTTCCCAAAAACACCGCGCGTCTCCGCTTCTCGCTCACCTCAGCCCTCGACGACTCCGACATCGCTCAGGTTCTGGCGGCGCTGTGAAGCACAGACTCCTGAAGCGCGAAGGAAACCGCGAGCTTCTCGTCTTCTTCAACGGCTGGGGAATGGACGAGACGCCCCTAGGCCATCTCGACGCCGGCGCTCTGGACCTTATCCTCCTTTGGGATTACACCTCGCCGGAGATTGAGACGGACCTTGAAGCCCTCGCCCGCGATTACGAAAAGGTCCATCTGGCGGCGTGGTCCTTCGGCGTCTGGTCGGCGGCGCGGACGCTCGCCGGGACAAAAATCCCCTTTGCCTCCTCTCTGGCGATAAACGGCACCCTTCGCCCCATCGACGACGAGTTCGGCATACCCCTCCGGGTCTTCGACGGAACGCTGGAAGGGTGGAGCGAGGAATCGCGGGTGAAATTCTACCGGAGGATGTGCGGCAGGGAACAGTTCGGCTTTTTCATGGAAAGAGAGCCGAAAAGGAGCGCAGGCGGCCAGAAAGCCGAGCTGGCGGCTTTCCGCGAATGGGTTCTCGGCGAAAAACAGCCTGAAAACCCCTTCAAAACGGCCGCTTTGGGCGCGCAGGACAAAATTTTCTCGAATGGTGCTCAGAAAAAGTTCTGGAGCGGCGAAAAAATTGAGATTTTCGAGCGCGGCTTCGGCCACTACCCCTTTGGGACGCTCAAAAGCTGGAGGGAGGTTCTTGAACTTGGCTTCCCCGGATAAGAACCTCGTCTCTTCGAGGTTCAAGAAGAGCCTTCCCACCTACTCCGATAACGCCTTCGTGCAAAAAAAGATGGCTTCGGAGCTGCTCGGGCAAATCCTCGCCCTCGGACGGGAAAGCTACCCGAAGATATTCGAGATAGGGTGCGGCTCCGGGCTCCTGACCGAAATGGCCGCCGGGGCGCTTGATTACGAGCGCTACTGTCTGAACGACCTCGTCGGAGAGTGCCGCGCGCTTGAAAACAAGATACACGGCGGAAAATTCCTCGAAGGAGACATAGAAAACCTCTCGCCCCTCCCCTCCTGCATGGATTTGATAATCTCCAACGCCGCCTTCCAGTGGCTCTCGGACCTCCCTACCCTCCTCGACCGCCTCGCGGGGACGCTCGCCCCCGGCGGAGCGCTGGGCTTTTCCACCTTCGGCCCGGGGAACGCCGTGGAGATAGCCCGAATCTGCGGCGAAGCCCTCTCTTATCCTTCGCCGGAGGAGATTAAAAGGGCTCTCAACAAAAATTTCGATGTGTTATATTTTTCAGAAGAGGCGCACAAAATCCGCTTTGAAAATCCTCTGGAAGTCCTTCGCCACCTGAAGCTCACAGGGGCCACGGGAGTAAGGATAGAGAGGTGGACTAAGAAGCGCCTCACGGAATTTTGCGCCGGGTACGAAGCGCGCTTTTCCGAAGGCGGGGGCGTAACCCTCACCTACCATCCGGTAATTGTGGTTGCTCTTTTAAGGGAACAAAACTGACGCCCGAAGGAGATTACATGGCCACATATTTCGTAACGGGAATCGACACCGCGATGGGCAAGACCGTCGCCACCGGGATGATGGCGCGGTTTCTTCTGAAGCGCCACAAAAAGGCAGCCACAGCCAAACTCGTGCAGGCCGGGTGCGAAGGGCTTCCCGAAGACATCCTCACCCACCGAAGGCTCATGGGAATCGAGCCGATAGAAGAGGATTACAACGGCCTCTCCTGCCCCTACGTCTTTCGCTTCCCCGCCTCGCCCCACCTCGCCGCGAGGATCGAGGGCGCGGAGATAGACCCCGGCAAGATACTCTCCGCCCTCTCCGTGATGGAAAAACTCTACGACCCGCTGCTCATCGAGGGTGCGGGCGGGCTCCTCGTCCCGCTGCGCAAAAACCTCCTCTGCGCCGACCTTGCCGCCTTCGCCGGGTGGAAGCTCATAGTAGTCAGCTCCGCCAAGCTCGGGTCCATCAACCACACCTTCCTAACCCTCGAAGCCGCCACCAACCGCAACATTCCCGTTGCGGGCATCGTCTATAACCATTTCGAGAAGCAGGGCCCCGCCATACTTCGCGATTCGCGCGAGATGATGCTCTACGCGCTCGAAAGGATGGGGCTCCCGGGCGCGCTGGTCGATCTGCCCGAAGTGACGGATTTCGATTCGCCTCCCGAGGTCGATTTCTCGCCGCTCTTCCCGCAATGACGAAAACCCGTTCCGAAAAGCTCCTGGCCTTTGACCGGGAACACCTCTGGCATCCCTACACCTCGATGACCAGCCCGCTTACCGCCCGCCACGTCACCGGCGCCAAGGGGTGCGAGATCGAGCTTTGCGGCGGCCGAAAGCTAATCGACGGTATGTCCTCCTGGTGGTGCGCGATACACGGCTACAACCACCCCGCCCTCAACGGAGCCCTCGCCGGGCAGCTCGGGCGGATGTCGCACGTCATGTTCGGCGGGCTCACCCACGAACCCGCCGTCACCCTCGCCCGAAAGCTCCTCGCGATAGTTCCCGAAGGCCTCAACCACGTCTTTCTCGCCGATTCCGGCTCCGTCGCCGTCGAGGTCGCCCTGAAGATGGCGCTCCAGTACCAGCTCGCGGCGGGAGAAAAGAAAAGAAAGCGCATCCTCGCCCTTCGCGGCGGCTACCACGGCGACACCTTCGGGGCGATGTCGGTCTCCGACCCCGAAAACGGCATGCACCACCTCTTCGCCGGGACGCTGCAAAAACAGCTCTTCGTCCCGAGGCCCGAGTGCAGGTTCGGCGGCGGCTTCGACCCCGCCCATCTCGAACCGCTCGCGAAAATGCTGGAGGAAAACGGCGAGGAGATCGCGGCGCTTATTCTCGAACCCATAGTTCAGGGCGCGGGGGGCATGTGGTTCTACCACCCGGAGTACCTTGCCGGGGCGAAAGCCCTCTGCGAAGAGCGCGGCGTTCTCCTCATAGCCGACGAGATAGCCACGGGCTTTGGCAGAACCGGGAAACTCTTCGCCTGCGAGTGGGCGGGGGTGACCCCCGACATAATGTGCGTCGGCAAAGCCCTCACCGGGGGCTACATGACGCTTTCCGCGGCGCTGACGACCACCAGGGTTGCCCACGGCATCTCGCAGAAGGGCGGGGTCTTCATGCACGGTCCCACCTTCATGGGAAACCCCCTCGCCTGCGCCGTCGCGGGCGCAAGCCTCGATCTCATCGCCGAAGGGTCTTGGAAAACCCAGGTAGCCTCGATAGAAAAGTGGCTGCGCGAAGGGCTGGAGCCGTGCAGGGGGATGGAAGGGGTTAAAGATGTGAGGGTACTCGGCGCGATCGGCGTCGTCGAAACCGACTCGCCAGTCAACGTCGAGAAATTACAGACCTTCTTCGTCGAAAAATCCGTCTGGATACGCCCCTTCGCCAACCTGATTTATTTAATGCCGCCGTATATCGTCACGGAGGAAGAGGTCGGGAAATTGACGGAGGCGGTAAGGGAGTCATTTGTAGGGTGCGTTAGGCTTTAGCCGTAACGCACCGGAATAACAATAAAATGGTGCGTTACGCCTACGGCTAACGCACCCTACGGAGCTACCCCGCAGCAAGCTGCGGGGTAGCTCCAGTCGAGTCCGAATCTATGACGAAGCAAGCTTCGGGGAATTGAACCCGGAGAGATTAAAGATGAGCCGAGCCCTTATTTGGTTTGGTTCAATTAAAGGAGTGTTATTATGGAGAAAGCTTTGAAGCCATTTATAATTTGCATCCTTTTAATTATTTTTAATATTAATCAGAATGCATCAGCTAACGACATAGCGGACAAAAACGGTTTAGGCCCACAATCAAAACAGGCTATCGGCCAAAAAAATCTACTGATTGTTGTTGTAAGATTTCCCGATGCGGCACCGGCTGTACCAATTGAGTCGATAAGAAAAAAGGCGGTATCCGCATTCAGCGCTTATTTAGTTGAACAATCTTACGGGCTGGCTTCTATAAATGCAGATTTCCGTGGTTACGTCATGCTTCCAGACGCTCTTAGCGCGTACAAGGTAAGCCCTTATAATAACCAGGTAGATTCCGCAAAAGTAAGAAAGCTTGTTGAAGATACAATGACAGCCGTTGAGAGTGAAGTTGATTTCTCCTTATATGATCACATGCTGATTATACCTGCAGTAAATACGACATTTGGGACTGGATATGGAATGGTCTGTTATTGCGCCAATCCGGGGATGCTAACCCCGATTCAGAAAAAGAAAGACAAATTTCAATCCGCCGGCAGGGTCGGGAAATACGAAACTGTTCGATCAAAAGGCGGAAAAGAGTTCAGGGGCGGAGTTTTCGTCGGCGCTGAAAATGCGAATCTCGGCATGTTTGCTCATGATTACTTCCATGCTTTGGGCGGGCTTTACGAAGGAAGACGCTTTGCGCCTTGTCTTTATGATTATGAGTTTCAGTCTAACACTTCGGCCGAGTGGCCAAAGAACGAATTCTATAGTCATATTTCCATATATATGGGCCCCTGGGACATCATGTCTCAGCACTTTGTTAAACCGGGCACACCTCCTCCGGGCATATCGTCATTTACAAAGATACGGCTTGGCTGGATTGGGGATGATCAAATTCAGGCTGTGAAGCCCGGCGAGACTTCGCTTTCGTTTCTTTCACCCTTATCCAGGGGAGGAGAGCTGCTTGTAGTAATGATCCCTGTAGACAAGGACACTTATTATCTTATTGAAAACAGGCAACAAGAGGGATTCGACAAGACACTCCCGGATTCAGGGATATTGATTTTGGAAGTCAAGCTTATGCCCGACGATGGGCACGGACCGGTAAGGGTCAAAAAAGCCGTAAATTCAGACACATTCGACAAGGCAACCTATAAGTTGGAGGCGGGCGGCAGGAATGCTTTTGTCGATGGTGAAAATAACGTCGCAGTAATTCCTCTTTGGAAGGAAAAAGATAACCTCGGAGTATTGGTGACAACACCGAATCTGGTTGAATCAGTTGTTAAAGCTGCGCTGGCAATACAGGAACTAATTGACAAAAACAAGGCAAAATCAAGCAAAGAGACTGAAACCGCGATTGATACGGCTATAGCTGCATTTAAGAATAATGACTTTGAAAAAAGCTATGCTATCGCTGCAAGCAAGTAATCAAAATATACCTGTCATCACTTATTTGAATAGCTAGAGTTTACGCTTGCGAGGCTCTGCCTCGCGCTCCTCGTCACTTCTTTTAAAAAGAAGTGACCAAGAAATCGGCCCGGACCCGTCGCTCGCGCTTTATGAATAAAGCGCGACCACTTCGTTACGGCTGGGCAATGCATTCCCATCGGTCAAGGAGGCTGCATTCGTGCCACGCTTCATCCCGAGCCGCGTTGTCGCTCATCGCCCGAAGAGAGCCAAGCTATTCGGGCTCTTCACTTCTAGCGGCTCGGGCGAATCGCGGCACTCTGTGACAACGCCTCCTTGACCGACGGGAATGCCGGGCACCCACTACGCTTCGCTCCGTTAAGACCCCGCGCCGGCCCGACGCCTCCACTCGTTGCGCCGCGTACGGGCCACGAAGGGGAACGAAAGGATGGCTCGCCGATAAGAATTATAATTCTTATCTTATCGGCTCGAAGGTAGTTTGTTTACAGCGATTTGAGATACGTGTAGACGATCTACCTTCGAGTCCAAAAACATTTCATAATCTCGTTTTTGGACGAGCCATCCTTTCGTCCTCCCCGTGGCCCGCAGGTGACGCAGGTGACGCAGGGAGCGGAGGCGGAAAGGGCGGCGGGGGGGGTCTTAGTGAGCGCAGCGAACGGGTGCCCCCTCACGCCCCCGCCGCAGCGACTGGTCGCTCGAAGAGCGAGCGGAACCTTCCGGGCCGAGTTTTGCCCCACTTTTTCGACAAAAAGTGGGGCGCGGGGGCGCGCCAAGCCCCGCTAGCTGTAAAACCTGCGAAGCACACAAAGATAAGTCACTGGTTTCCCGCATTCGCGGGAATGACGATAGTTGTCGAGCCCGCTTTTCAGCAAAGCTGGTCCAATACTAAGCACTGCCCCGCCCTTCGCGCTTTACGAAATAGAGCTCCCCGCTCTTCATCTCGCGCTTCGCTTCGCATTTGAACTTTTTCCGCATTTATCTGAAACAATTCTTTTTTCGCGACAGTATTGCTCTGGAAATGGTGGCAGCTTCGTTTCGCTTATGTTCCGGAGGAGGGTTGTTATGAAGAAAAAACTTGGGGTTATTTCTCTTGTCGCCACGCTGTTGCTTGTCTCGGTTTTTGCCCAGGCCCGAGTTCGTGAGGAATGGACAAATTACCTGTCAAATCCAACCATTTCCCAGTTCAGTGAATTGACTCCGTCCGCCGATGGCGGCTTCTACGCCATCACCAACTACTACGGCCCATACTACGGCCTCAATTTGGCGCGCATCGAGGCCGACGGCACTGTCTCCTGGGAACTCCGTTATGGCGAGTTCTACCCGCATATCCCTCCGGACTTCATTCGGTTTCATCACCTCAAGATTGGGAACACCTTCGACCTGAAAGCACTGCCCGACGGAGGGGTTTCGGCGATATCAACCTACTCCGATATCTCAGATCAGGTCGGTATCCCTGAGCTGAATGACCCGGAGATCCCTCTCAATGGCTATGTCATCTCCTTCTTCACAATAGACGGTTTGCTGACCGGCACTCGGTACATTCCCCAGGCGGTGCTCGACGGGAACCCGATAAGAACCCTGGAGATCGATTTCACAACGGACGGCGGGTTTCTGGTAAGGGGAGAATGTCTTTACGAAGTGGTAGTTGTGAAATACGACTCCGAAGGAAATCTCAGCTGGATGACCCCTGTCGGCTTTCGTTCATCCTATTTGTCATCTTCTGCGCTTGCGGCGGACGGTGGAGTCTTTGTGCGGGCGTTTGCTGACGGCGGCGCTTACTTCTACTCTGTCCGCTTAGTCCGCATTGGTCCGAATGGGGAGATAATCTACGACTTCATCGGGGACCCCTGCGATGATAGGTTGGATTTCTCACGCTTGATCCCTCTGCCTGACGGAGCTCTACTGGAGGTGGTCGGTCTCGGTCAGGGTAATCATTACGAATCAAGCAGCGACTTCATGGTACGCCAGTGCTCACCGGAAGGCGTTTGCGGGCCAAGGACAGCCCTGATTTCTTTCCGCGCGGGACACGAAACAAAGCTTCGCGATGTGAAACTGGCGCCGGACGGCGACATCATCGCCATAGGCCTTAAAAACCGGAACGGCGACAAAACCGGCGAACCTCTTGTTCCCTGGATTCTGAAGGCTTCTCCAGCCGGTGAAAAAGCTTTCGAGGCAACCTTCGGCGGCGCGTACGAATTTGAAAACGTAATGGAAGTGCTCCAAATAGCTGACGGGAATTTTCTGGTGACTGGCTTTGGCTACACAGATTACCTGTTTGAAGGCCGGACACGCTGGGGCAATCTCGGCTCCCTCACATTGTTGTCTACTGGAGGACCTCAAAGACAGCATGCGAAGTAGACAGCGCAACTAAAGGCTTTAGGCTTGATTCGGCCCGCCATTCGGCGGGCCGAGTTCGTTTGTGCAACTACAGAACCTTCAACAGCAGAACCTTTAAATACATAGTCTCCGCCATCGCCGGTATCCACGGATGGTCGGCGGCCTGCCTGCCTACGCCGATAACCCTCACCTCGCGCCCGGCTTCGCTTGCGGCGAGAGCTACGGCTTCGGTGAACTCGTCGGGGCTGACGTTGAGGGAGCAAGAGCAGGTGACGAGGTAGCCGCCCGGCTTCACGCGCCGGAGCCCCCACTTGTTGAGGTTCAGATACCCTCGCAGCGCGGCGGGCACGCTCTTCTTGTTCTTGGCGTAGGCGGGGGGGTCCAGCACAACCACGTCGTAGCGCGTCTCTTCCTCGCGCAAGAGTTCCAGCACGTCGGCCTTGATGCACTCGAAATTGGCAAAACCGTTGGCCTCGGCGTTTTTGGCGGCAAGGTCGAGCGCCCCGGCGGAGATGTCGGCGAATGAGACCTCTTTCGCGCCGTATTTGAGGGCGTTCAGCCCCCAGGAGCCGGAGTAGCAGAAGGCGTCAAGAACCTTTGCCCCGCCCGCTATCCTCTCCAGCAGCCGGTAGTTCTCCCTCTGATCGAAAAAGAAGCCTGTCTTCTGCCCCCCGTAAAGGTCGGCGAAGAGTTTCAGCCCACCGAGGGTGAAGGAAACCAGCTCGCCGACCTCGCCCCTCCCCACTTTCACCTCCCGCGCCAGCCCTTCGAGCTCGCGTACGGCGGAATCGTTGCGAAGGAGGATTCCCTTGGGCGAAAAGAGGCTTTGGAGCGCGTCCAGCACCGCTTCGGTCCGTTTCTCCATCCCCGCCGTGAGTATCTGGACGCTGAGGGTGTCCTCGAAACGGTCGGCGACGAGGCCGGGAAGCCCGTCCCCTTCGGCGAAAACCAGCCGCGCGCTTTTAGCCTCCTCCCCGTACCATTCGCTCCGAAAATCGGCGGCTCTCTTTATGCGGCTGAAAAGCTCCCCCTCATCCAGGGGCACGTTTCCCTTCTTCGAGTGGAGGCGCACGGAGATAAGGCTTTTCGGGCTGAAGGTCCCCGAGCCAACCGGTTTTCCCTGATAATCCACCACGGTCACGTCCGAGCCCGGCTCCAGGGTCGAATCGAAATTCTCTATCTCGTTGGAGAATATCCAGGCGTGGCCCCTGGAAGTGCGCCTTTCGGCCCCGCGCCTCAGCTTCAGCACTTTCATGATTGTTTTTCCTCTTCAAATCCGGTGAAACCTTGATTCGATGATATACTAATCCGCGAACCCGAGCGAAAGGAACATGGCATATGGCGACGACAAAGATCGAAGGCGGCAAGCCCTTTTCGCTTCGCGGGATGGTCGCGAAGCAGGAGGGCTCTATAGTCAGCAGGATACTCCTTCAGGACGAGACGGGAACCCTTACCGTCTTCGCGTTCGACGCGGGGCAAGCGCTCTCGGAGCACACCGTGCCCTTCAACGCCTTTATAGAGGTCATCGAGGGCGAGGCGGTGATTACCGTCGGCGGGAAACCCTCCACGGTGAAGGAAGGGGAGATAATCCTTATGCCCGGCGGGGTTCCCCACAAGGTCGACGCGGTCAGGGACTTTAAAATGCTCCTCATCATGTTCAAGACGCCAAAAACGTGAGAAAACGGGCTGTCTACGCATAGCGGTGGAGCCGTTTTAATACTGAACATCGCTCTGGGCACAACGCCGGGGGTGAATTTTTTTAAAAATATCCTTGACGGGATACGCCGATCGGTACTAATTTGAAATAACGTTTTATAATGCCAATCATATTTTGGCTTTCTATCCGGCCGCAAAATGAAGGCAGCCGGGAGCGCCCGTTGACGGGTAGGCTCCTTTTTTATTTTGGTTTTTCGTAATCATCTTAAGAGAATTGCTATCTCAAGGCAGGGGAACAGCGATGGAAAAAGGAACAGTCAAGTGGTTTAACGAACAAAAGGGTTTCGGTTTCATCACCAAGGAGAACGGACCGGACGTTTTCGTGCACTTCAGCGCGATCCAGGGCGAAGGTTTCAAAACCCTTCGCGAGGGCGACGAAGTCACCTTCGACGTGATACAGGGCCCCAAGGGTCCGCAGGCGGCGAACGTAAAACGCGCCTGACAGAAGATTCAAAGACTAAAAAAGCGGGCCTCGCGCCCGCTTTTTTTTGCTCTGAAACCGCCCGCCGCGAAATCCGGCGCCGGAAAAAATCAAAGGCCGCCATTGCTGGCGGCCTTTTGTGCCCTCCCCGGTTCGGCAGGCCGGACCGTACAAACAACTTCAGGATAACCGTCTATTCTCACTTTTTTCTTACAATGCCGGACAAAACGTATCGTTTGCGGATACAGATGTATTTTTTTACATTTCCCAGAATGCGTCCAGAGCCTCCTTAACCTCTTTGTCGCTGAACCCCTCTTTTCTGAGCGATTTTCGGTACCCGGTCAATACCCTTCGGGCCAGAAGGGTATTTTTAGTCGCCGTGGCGGCGTCGTAGAGGAGTTTGACCAGTTCGGCGTCCGTAGGGAGAAGCTGCTGGGCAAAGCCCGTAATCTCGATGACTTTTTCGTAACGCTCCACCTCCGCCAGCGCCTTTGAGAGGGCTACGACGGCCCTGGAGTAGGTGAGGAGAAGCTGGTTGCGGTAACCCTCAAGCTCTTCGTCGAGCTTTACCCCCGGCGCGAAGGGCCAGCCCCAGAGGGCCAGCGCGCGGAAAAGATTGTCACTCCCCTTCACCATCTGCCTTTTTCGCAAGTTGTCGAGCCCGGCGGCGGCGAAATCGGAGAACTCGCCGCAATCAACGTAACAGTTCCGGAGTGAAAGAACCCCCTTTTCCAGAACCAGGTAGTGCTTCGATACTTCCCCGAATTCGTTTTTGAGAAGCTTTCTGAGCCTGCTCAGCAGGGTGTCGAAGCTGGACCGGGCCTGCTCCTCTCCGCTGTCGGGCCAAAGCATGGCCGAAAGCTCGTCCTGCGATCTGGAATGGCTGGGCGATACCGCAAGGGCCGTGAGCAGGAGCCTCTTCTGGCGTCCCATCTTCTCGATGCCTACGCCGGAGCCGGAGACGGAGAGTTCAAGGCGGCCGAGAGTGCGTACGTGTAGAAGGGGAATGGCCGTTCCATCCGGCAAAATCGCCTTGTCCAGAAAGCGCCGCGCCATTGTGCGGCAAAACCCCGCCTCTATGTTGTACTTTACGCCCAGTTCGAGCATGGGAAGGTAGATCGCCGGGGGACAGTACGGAAACTGCCTGTACCCCGCCTTGCGCGCCGTTGTCAGTGCCTCTCTCAGGTCTCCCAGCGCCGAACTTTCGCCGCCGGTCCTTAGCCGGACCCAGGCAAGGCATATGGAGGCGAGCGAAGCCATCTGCAACTGGCCGAGGCGGATCATGTCATCCCTCGCCAGGGTCAGCTCCCGGGTGACCCCGTCGAATTCTCCGAGAAGTGCTTTAATTTCCGCGACAACCAGGTTGTTTACCGCGACAAAGAAGGGAAAGGCAGAGCGCGACCGGAGCGCCTTTGACCTTTCGGCGCAGTCTCCCGCCTCGTTTTCCATGCCCATAAGGGCGTAGGCGATGCCCTCCCACTGCAGATAAAGGCTTGCGAGGTGCGGATTTCGTTCTACGTGAGGGCTGTTTCTCATGGAGCCGAGCAGTTCCAGCGCCGCTTTGTAGTCGCCCCGGGAGAGAGGAAAAGACGCCTCCCAGGAGGGCAGCAGTGCGCCCATATGGCCGCTCCTGACATATTCACGACCGAGGCACTCCTGAGAAAAGGCCTTGTCCATCTCGAATTCCTCAAGGTCGCCGTTGAAAACCCTATGGTTGAGCCTGATGGAAAAAAGAACCCCTTTGACGGTATTGTTGACCCTGGGACTGCAGAAGAAATCCCAGGTGTGTTCAAACTCCGCCTCTGCCTCGACGGCCCGGGCGCAAAGGACCAGCGCCGTGAGTTTCGAGGCGCGCACCCACCCCAGAATATTCGGCGAACGGGTCTTTTTCGCCTCCCGCATCGCCTCCTCGCCGTACCTGTCGATCTTCTCGGAGCGCCTGTCCAAAAAAACCATTGCGGAGACCAGAATGCACCGTATCTGGATGCGCAGCTTGGCAGGCAAAAAGGTGTCGCAGCGAGGGAGAAGCTCGTCGGAGCGCTTCACGGCCCCGGAAAGAGCGTCGAAATCGGGATTGTAGTGGAAATAAAGGTGGACGAGTTTCGTCAAGGCAAGAAGCTCTCCTGTTTCCGCGCCGATTTTCCGAAACCCCGACACGGATCTCTCGAAGATATCAAGAGCCTCCCTGTTGCCGGAGGCAAGCTTTCCCAGGCCGTAATAATAGAGCAGCCACGGGTACCCCTCGACGGCGGACACCGGCAGCTTTACAAGCACCGAGCCGAAATGGAGGGCGATGTTCGACGCTTCATGCCCCGGCCCCGCCTCCGACAAAAGCCTGTCGGCTTCCGAAAACTCTTCTGCAAAAAGCCAGTGTTTCAGCGCCTCGGCAAGGAAACCTCCGGCCTCCATCCAGAGCGCCGCCTTCCGGTGGATGCCAAGAACCCTTTCCCTCCCGAGGTTCTCCAGCGCAAGGGCTCGAAGCGCCTCCCGGAAGAGGTGGTGGTAGACGATGCTCCTTTTGCCCTCCTTGCCGAAGGAGACGAAATGCTCTTTATTCGCGAAGGCATCGGTGAAACGGGAAAATTCCTCCCGGCCGAGAAGGTGTTCGGGAAGCCCGGCGGGAATAGTATCCGGAAGAGCGAGAACCATGAGGGACTCCGAGATGCCCCCCGGGAGCCGGCTCATGACGTTGTCGGCGAAGTAGCGGCCTGCGTCCTCGGGTTTTGGGCCCGCAATCCAGCCGCTCTGCCCCTCTTTTTTAGCCTCGGCGGCGAGCATTATCCCCATCGCCCACCCTTCGGTCTCGTCGCAGAGTCTGGCCACCTCCGAGCGGTCTATCGTGAGTCCGAGGTGGCCGTTAAACAGCTCCGCCACCTCGGTGCGGGTAAAGGCCAGGTCTCCGTTCCCTATGACCGTTGCCGAGGCGAGTTCCTTAAGCTGCGGCAGAACGGCCGTAGTCGGTTCCCGCGAGATAAGGCAGAAGCGGACGGTAGACGGGACGCTTCCGATGAAATCCGAAAGGAAGCAGGCGCCGGGAAGGGAGGTATCGAGCAGGTGGAGATCGTCAAAGAAGAGCACGGGGCAAAAATCGACCCTGCTCCTGAAGCCTTCGGCCAGGGTTTGAGCCATGTGCGGCAAATCTTTGGGGGAAAACTCGCCTTCGGCGGCGATGCGCTCGAAGATGGGCGAATGAAACCCCCTGAACCGGTCTTTAAGGCAACGGTAGAGTGACACCGCGAAAAAAACCGGGTCGGAATCGGAGTCGTCTATCTGGTACCAGGCGTATGGGACGCTCAGCATTCCGGCGAGCTGGGCCGCGAAAACGCTCTTCCCCTGCCCCGCCCTCGCTTCGACCCGAAGAAACCTGTTCGAGATAAAGTCATGCCTTGAAAACAGATCTTTGAAACGAGAGCGCAGGTGGAATGAAGTCCCCTCGACGAGGGGCTCCAGGAATTTTGGATTCGTTTCGTTTTCTTTCGTCATCTCTGGTCATTTTACCAGAAATTAACCAATTCGTAAGGGTGTAAAATATCCCTGCTCATTTATTGGTGACATTTTATTCGAGCTGTTTTGCCTTCCTCTGAAAAGCCTTGGGAAATAAACCCTTTTCCAGAAAAACAGTCCCGTTTTTGCTGGAGAATACGGCCCTTCAAAACCGCTCGATTTATGATTTTTCAATTGACAAAAGGAGCCGTCGAGTATAAAAATAAACTCATAAGATAATATTGTGGTTTGGAGGAGTTCGGAACCGCACAAGCTCTTTGCCCCCCCGGAGAGCAGCGCCGACCTCCTCCTTTTATTTTGCGTTTTCGGGCTCCGGGCCAAGTCAAAAAAGAGGCGCGGAAAGACTACTGGACGAAAGAAAGGCCGGTGAGAAATCACCGGCCTTTCTTGGCTGTTGACGAAGTCATTTGTGGCGAAAAGAGAAGTTTTCCGCACAGAAAACAGAACAATAAGGGAGCACCAGGTCAACAGGCTGAGATTGCGACAAACACAGTATTTTCTTCGAGAACAAGGAAGGCGAGAAAAAAGACCGGAGGAATACTCCTTTGTATTTTGAGGATCTTTTTCCGAGCCTGACGAAGTAAATCGGAGAAAAGACGAAGTTTGTCAGCAATCTGGAAAGGCCTGTGAGAAATCCCCGGCCTTTCTTGTTTTCAGCCTCAGGACGGCGGCTAAAATACCGCCCTGTGTCTTAATATCCCCAGGAAAATCAGCGAGAGCGCGGCGAAAACTCCTCCGGCGGCGAAGGTGAAGGAGGGACCGAACCACTCCCAGAGTCCTCCGGCGAGAAAGCTGGCGGCGATGAGCGCGGCTCCCGTTGCGAGGTGAAAGACGCCGAAGGCGGTTCCCCGAAGGTCGGCGGGAGAGGCGTCGGCGACGACAACCGAAAGAAGCCCCTGCGTCGCGCCCATGTGAAGCCCCCAGAGCGCGACCCCGGAAAAGACCGCCAGGGGCCCCTTCGCGAGAGCGAGAACAATATCGGCGGCGATGAGCATCCAGATACCCGCCGCGAAGAGCTTTCCCCTGTTCGCCCTGTCCGCCAGAAGCCCTAGGGGATAGGCGCTAAGCGAGAAGATAAGATTCATGACCAGAAGCGCCAGGGGAACGAAAGCGGCGCTTATTCCGACCGAACTCGCCCGCAGGAGCAAAAACGCCTCTGAAAATCTGGACAGGGTGAGGAGGAAGGCGAAGACCACCGCCAGCCAGTATCCGGCGGGAAGCCTCGCCAGCTCGTCCTTGTGAATCGGAAATTTCGCGGCCCGCGCTTTCTTTTCCCTGCCGGGCTCGCGCACTCCGAAAACAATCAGGGCTACGCAAAAAAACGCCGGAACCGAGGCCGCCCAGAAGGCGAGCCTGAAATCGCCCGCGTAAAACGTCATGAATACGACCGCCGCCAGAGGACCGAGGACCGCGCCTACGGAATCCATAGCCTGCCGAAGGCCGTAAGCCGCCCCCCGCAGCTCGGGGGGCGTCACGTCCGCGATAAGGGCGTCTCTGGGCGCGCCCCGTATCCCCTTGCCTATTCTGTCGATAAAGCGCGCCGTAAAGACCGTTCCCGCACCCGTCGCCAAAGCGAAAAGAGGTTTTGTCAGCGCCGCGAGTCCGTAACCCGCGAGGACGAGGGGCTTTCGCCTGCCCCACAAGTCGCTTATGACTCCCGAAAAAACCTTGGCGAAGGCCGCCGTCGCCTCCGCGACCCCCTCTATGAGCCCCACCGTCATCGCGGAAACCCCGAGGGTGCCGACCAGAAATACCGGCAAAAGGCTGTGGATCATCTCCGAGGACATGTCCATGAGAAGGCTCACGAAACCAAGAGCTATTATGTCCTTCGGCAGTTTTCCGGACACTTCCAGGTCTCCAATCTTTTTTGTGGCTTTTTGCGTCTGATAAAAGCTAACAAATCCTTGCGGGAAGAGTATTTAAACCGCGAGGTTTCCCGGAGAACGGGGTTCGTGTATTCTGGTTTCCTGGCCGCCGGCGTCAAGCGCCCTTATTGATTGACGAGAGGAGCAAAAGAGGCGTGAATCTGGATTTAACTGGCAAACGCCTCGCGTTTTTGCTGGCCGTAGCGCTTGCGCTCGCCGTCGCCGCCCTCTACCTTCCTTCCGCCGGGTTCGATTTTATAAACCTCGACGATAAATTGTACACGACTAAAAGCGAACTGGTCAGGGGAGGGCTTTCCCGCGAAGGAATCGAAAGGGCGCTGACCAGAACCCAGGAGAACATATGGACCCCCGTCCTCTGGCTCTCCTACATGGCCGACGTGGAGTTTTCCGGGCTCACGCCGGAGGGGTTTCACCGCACGAACGTCATCCTTCACGTCGCGAACTCCCTCCTTTTCTTCGCTTTCCTGTTTTGGGCTACCGGCTCGCCTCTGAAGAGCTTTCTTGCGGCGGCTCTCTGGGCGCTCCACCCGATGCGCGTGGAATCGGTGGCGTGGGTCTCGGAGCGCAAAGACCTGCTCTCCGGATTTTTCTTTCTTCTCTCCCTTCTGTCGTACCTGAAATGGACCAGGGCGGGAAAACCCCTCTGGTATCTCTCGACGCTGCTGGCGGCCTTCCTCGGCCTTGGATCGAAACCCATTCTGGTCGTTTTGCCTCTTGTTTTGCTCTGCGTGGATTTCTGGCCTCTCGAAAGGTTGCGGGGGCAGGGAGCAAAAACCGTCAAGGGGCTGGTTGCCGAGAAGATTCCCTTTTTCGCTCTCTCGGCTGTGTTCTCCGTCTCCACTCTGTCGACCCAGAAAAGCTCCATCATGACGGTCAGGGAAGTCTCCCTCCTTTCGCGCCTCGCGGACACCGCCGCCTCGATCCTCCATTACCTCGCCGGGACTTTTTTCCCCGCCGGACTGACCCTGGTTAACAGGGAAAGTGGAATTCACCCCGGCGGGCTTTGGGCGCTTGCGGCATGGGTGCTCGTCATAGCGTTAATCGCCGCCGCCCTTAAGGTGAGAAAGAGCGCTCCCGGAGTGACAGCCGGTTTTTTCTGGTATCTTTCCGCCCTCTTTCCTGTCAGCGGGATAGTCCCTGTCGGCCTCTTCTTCCTCGCCGATCACTTCACCTACCTTCCGGCAATGGGGCTTTCGATAGCCGTCGTATGGGGAACCCAGGCGCTGGCGGGCAACAAAGAGACTGTCCTCAAGGCTGCGTACGGACTTCTCGGCCTCTGCGGACTCCTCCTTTTCTTCCTGTCGGGCGCCTACCTGCCCAAATGGAAGGATTCCGTTACTCTTTTCGGCTATTTTTATTCACAGGGGCCAAACGAGTTCAACACAAGGCAGCTCTACAACGCCCTTGCCGACGCCGGAAAATTCAAAGAGGCGGACACCCTCCTCGAAACTATGGTAAACAAAAACCCCGCCGATCCCCTACTCCACTACCGGAAGGGGATCGCGCTTTTGAAATCCGGCCGCCACGAAGAAGCCATAAAATCCTTTGAAAGAGCCCTCGAACTCAAGCCGGACTACAGGGACGCCCATTACAGCCTCGGAGTCGCCGCCGCAAAGGCCGGGAATTACTCTCTGGCGCTTGAACACGCGAAGGCCGCTCTCCAAATCGACTCCGGACATTGGGAATCTCTCTTTTTGCTGGGGAAAATCGCCTGCGAAACCGGAAGGGAGACGGAAGCGCCCCCGTTTTTCCAGAGAGCCGCAAAGCAAAACCCGGAAGACGCCGAGATGATGGGCGAAGCCGGAAAAATACTTGGAAAATGCGGCCTGACGGAAGAGGCCGTGGTCTACTTCGGAAAGGCTGTTGAACTTGCGCCGGAGGATTTCGGCAACAACCTGAACATGGGAATAGCCCTCTTCGAGGGCGGGCGGTTCGAGGCAGCCTCGATTTTTTTTGAAAAATCCCTCAGAATGGAGCGCTATCCGCAAGCCATGCTGTATTACGGCCTCTCTCTGGAAAAAGAGGGCAGAAAAGAAGAGGCCGCCGCCTGGTTCAGGGAGCTTTTGCGGATAAACCCCGCCGACGAGGCGGCTAAGGAAGCCCTTTCGAGAATGGGCTTTTTGCTGAAAAAAGAATAAACGGAGCCACTTGACTTGAAATACTCCTTCCACCGAAAAAACCTTTTCCCCGTTCTCGGGGCGGCGCTGGCCCTCGCCGTGGTCCTGCTTTACCTGCCGACGTTCAATTTCGAGTTGATTCTCCTCGACGACAAGCCGAGCATCGCCCAGAACGATCTCGTCCGAAACGGCCTGACCACGCAGGGCATAAAAGACTCCTTCGCCAAAGTCAACAGGTACAGCTGGACGCCGCTGGTGTGGCTCTCCTTCATGGCCGACATCGAGCTATTCGGCATGGACGCCGGGGCCATGCACCGCACCAACGTCATACTTTTCGCGGTGAATGCGCTCCTGCTTTTCGCCTTCCTCCACAGGGCCACAGGTTCGCCCTGGAAGAGTTTTTTCGCCGCCCTGCTCTGGGCGCTCCACCCGATGAGGGTCGAGTCGGTAGCGTGGGTGACCGAGCGAAAAGACCTCCTTTCGGGAGCTTTTTTTCTGCTCACCCTTCTGGCCTGGGGAGAGTACGCGAAAAGCAGAGAATTTAAATGGTATTTGGCGGCGCTGTCGGCGATGTTTCTCGGCCTCGCCTCGAAACCGATCCTCGTGGTGACGCCGGTAATCCTGCTTTTAATCGACTTCTGGCCTCTTGAGAGGCACTCCAGAGGAGAAGAGCTGAAGAAAATCCTCGTCGAGAAGACCCCCTTTTTCGCGTTTGCGGCCTTTTTTGCCGTGTTTTCCATGTTTATCGGGGAGAAGTCCATCCTGGACGCGGAAACGGTCGGCTTTCCCGAGCGCCTCATGGACATGGCCACCTCTTACGTATTCTACCTTTACGAGACTTTCTGGCCCTTCAACCTCGCGATGATGGACAGGGCCACCGCCCCGCACTTCAGGGGAATTGCCGCGCTCGGCGCGGCGCTTCTCATTTTCGCGCTGACTTTTCTGGCGGTCGGGGCGAGAAAGCGGGCTCCGGCCGTAACCGCCGGGTGGCTCTGGTACCTGGCGGCGCTTTTTCCGATAAGCGGGATCGTGCCTACCGTCTTCTACTTCGTGGCGGACCACTTCACCTACCTGCCTCACATGGGGATAGCGATAGCCGCAGTCTGGGGGGGAGCCGCGCTGGCGGAGGGCAAGGAAACACTACAGAAAGCGATGCTAGCGCTTCTTTGCCTTTGCCTCCTCGCCCAGACGGCGATATCAGCCTATCTGATACCCAGGTGGAAGGACTCTTTCACTCTCTTTTCTTACTTTTTCGAGAAAACCGGGAGTTCCGAAACGGAGCGCAGGCTGGCGAAAAATTTCATCGAACAGAGGGACTATGAAACCGCCCTCACGATACTCGACAGGGCGATAAGGCAAAACCCCAACGATTTCATGCTCTATCAGAGCAAGGGGCAGACTCTGGCCCTTCTCGGGCGCAATGAGGAAGCGGCCGCGGCCTTCGATGCGGCCTCGGAACTTAACACGAATTTCTCGGGGGAGATGTTAAAGATCGGCGAGGTAGCGTTTAATGGCGGTGACTATGAAATCGCACGCCGGCACGCCCTGAGCGCCCTTGATATGGACAAGGGATATGCGCCCGCGATAGTTTTGCTGGGCAGGGTCGCCCTTAAGACAGGCAACCGCGAAGGAGCCTTTGAATACTTCAGGAAAGCTTTGGAAATAAACGGCCGCGACGAGCGAATGCTGAAATTTATCGGCCTTTTTCTGGCTCAGAACAAAGAGGCGGGGGGCGCTGCGGAATATTTTGAAAAAGCGCTGGCCCTTGCACCTGAAGACCCCGGCAACAACTACAATCTGGCCCTCGCGCTGCTGGAATCGGGGCAGACCGGGAGGGCGGCCGTTTACTTTAAAAAAACGATAGAACTGGATCCGAACGGACTGGATGCCCGCTTCAACCTCGCCCGCCTTCTTGAAAGCTCCGGCAGGGCTGGAGAAGCAATCAGACAGTACGAAGAAATCCTCCTGATAGTTCCCGGCGACGCGGGAGCAACGGGGGCGCTGGCAAAACTTCGCGGGGCAAAATAGCTACAGGAAAACGAGGCTTCAGGATTGATACCGGACTTCATTAAAAAACGTCTCCCGCTTTATCTGGCGCTGGCGCTCGCCCTCGCTACGGCACTTCTTTACCTGCCCTCGACCGGATTTGATTTTATCAATATGGACGATCCCCAGTACGTCGTCGAAAACGAGATCGTCCAGAAGGGGCTTACCGTCTGGGGGGTAAAGAGCGTCTTCACCACTCCCATGGAAAGCTACTGGATACCCGTCACCTGGATCTCCCTGATGACCGACGCGGAGTTCTTCGGTCTGGGCGCGGGCGGTTTTCACCGGACAAACGTGCTCCTGCACGCGCTGAACGTACTTTTGCTTTTCGCCTTCCTCCACAGGGCGACGGGTTCGCCCTGGAAGAGCTTTTTCGCGGCGGCCCTGTGGGCGCTGCACCCCATGCGCGTCGAATCGGTAGCCTGGATTACCGCCCGAAAAGACCTTCTCTCTGGCTTTTTCTTTCTGGCCGGACTTCTCGCCTATCTTGAATACGCGAAAAACCGCAAAAAATGGGGCTATTCGGCGGCGCTGGCTTTGATGTTTATCGGACTCGCCTCAAAGCCGATAGTCGTCGTCTTCCCTGTGGTCCTTCTCATTGTCGATCTCTGGCCGCTGGAAAGGTACTCCGGGAAAGAAAACCTTCAAAAGCTGCTGCTTGAGAAGATCCCGTTCTTTGCCCTTGGCGGACTCTTCGCCTTGCTCACGATCCGCAACCAGAGCGTTTCTCTCGTTCCGGGCGACGCCTACCCCCTTTCCCAAAGGGTTTCCGACGTAGCAACCTCTTATTTTTACTATATCAACGAGGCGCTCTGGCCTGCAAAGCGCCTAATACTCGACAGAACCAGTTCAATTCACCTCACCGGGTTCGGCGCGCTTTTGGCCTGGGTGTTTTTACTTCTTGTGACCTTCGAGGCATGGAAAAAGAAGGGGAAATTCCCGGCGGTAAACGCCTCCTGGCTCTGGTATCTGGCTACCATGCTTCCCGTGAGCGGAATAGTCGCCGTCGGCCTCAACAGCGTCGCGGACAGATTTACCTACCTTCCTCACATCGGGCTTTCAATCCTCACTGTCTGGGGACTGGACGCCGTTATAGGAAACAGGCGGGACCTGCGGAAGGCAGCGGTGGGCTTTTTCTTCATCTGCGCCGCCCTGCTGGCCTTCGCCTCCGGCTCCTACCTCATGAAGTGGAAAAACGGCGTGACCCTCTTCTCATATCAGGTTGAAAACGGCGGCAGCGGATTTGCCGAAAGGGTTCTTGCCGGTGCCTACGAAGACGCGGGGAGAAACGAGGAAGCCCTGACGCATTTTAAAATATCCGTCGAAAAGGAGCCCGGCGAGGCGATAACCTACAACAACATGGGCGTGCTGCTCGGCAAGATGGGCCGCCATGAAGAGGCCGCGGAGGCTTTCAAAAAAAGCCTTGATATAAATTCATGGTCCTGGGACGCGCATTTTAACCTTGCCGTCGCGTCGGCAACACTCCGGGACGAGGCTACGGCTCTTGCGCACTACCTTCAGGCTATAAGCATCAACCCCTCCCACTGGCCTTCGCTGTACAACGCCGGTCTCATTTATTCAGGCAGGGGCGATTACGCAAGCGCCGTGCCGCTTTTTCAGAAGGCCGCCTGGCTTCGGCCGGGAAACTCCGGAGCGTATAAGGAGCTAGCCATAGCCCTCGCCAAGACCGGTCGCGAGCAGGAGTCCGTCGGTTATTTTGAAAGGGCGGTGGAGATAGAGCCGGAAAACCCTGATCACAACTTCAACCTTGCCCTGGCGCTCTTTAAAACCGGCCAGACCGGCCGCGCCGCCGCTTTCTTTGAAAAGACCCTGAGCCTCGACCCCTCCAACGGGGCCGCGCATTTCAACTACGGTCTCATGCTGGAGAAGACCGGGAAGAGAAAAGAAGCTCAAAACCATTTCCGTGAGGTCCTGAAACAATACCCCGGCAACGAGGAGGCGCTAAAAGCTCTTCTCCGAACGGGTGAAGGCGCTGACGGATGAGTGCTCATATATCAGCCCGTTACAGGGCGATTTGTCTCGCCGTGGTTCTCGCGCTGTCGGTCGGTGCGCTCTACGTCAAATCGGCCTCTTTCGATTTTATCAATCTCGACGACGTCGACTACGTCGTCAAGAACGACATTGTCGCCCGCGGTTTCACCGGCCAGGGGATTCAGCGCGCTTTCACCGAAACCTATATGAAATTATGGGCGCCGATGACCTGGCTCTCCTACATGGCCGACGCGCAGTTCTACGGCATGGAAGCGGGCGGCTTTCACCTGACCAACACCCTTTTGCACGCGCTTAACACCCTGCTCTTTTTCGCCTTTCTCTACCTCGCTACGAATTCGCTCTGGAAAAGCTTTTTCGCTGCGGCTCTCTGGGCTTTTCATCCGCTGCGCGTGGAATCGGTGGCCTGGATAACGGAGAGGAAGGACCTTCTCTCGGGGTTCTTTTTTCTTTTATGCCTTCTCGCCTACCTCCGGTACGTCAAAGACAAAAAGCCCCTCTGGTACCTCGCCGCGCTTTTTATGATGCTCCTCGGCTACTGGGCGAAACCCATCCTCGTAGTCATGCCCGCGATCCTTCTCGCGGTGGATATCTGGCCCCTTAAAAGGTTTACGGGGGAACGGGAAAACCTGAAGGGACTTTTGCGCGAGAAGGCTCCCTTTATTGCTCTGTCCCTTGTTCTGGTCCCCCTCACCCTCTTCTTTCAGAAGGGGGCCATTCAGGCGTGGGAAGAGGTTTCCTACACCGCGCGCCTTGTCAACGTGGCGACCTCGTATCTCTACTACCTTTACCGTACCTTCTGGCCCGTGGACCTCGTAATGAGCGACATAAACACCGCCACGAGGTTTACCGGCGTCTGGTTTTTTGCGGCCGTCCTGTCGCTTTTGGGAATATCCGTTTTCAGCTGGAAAGCGAGGAAGGTCTCTCCGGCGTTTTTCGCCGGTTGGTTCTGGTACCTGTGCGCTCTTTTTCCCGTAAGCGGAATCATACCCGCCGGAACCTATCTGGTTGCCGACCACTTTACCTATCTGCCGCATATGGGCATCGCGATCTTGCTGGTCTGGGGGATCGGCGGTCCGGCAGGAGAGAATGCATTTCTAAGGAGAACAACCGCGTGGATGGCGGTTCTGGCCCTCGCCTTCCTCGGCTGTATCTCCTTCAATCAGCTCTCCTGGTGGAAAGACGGGGTGACGCTTTTCTCTCACAACCTCTCCGTCACCGGGGGAGATTCGTTCAACGAGAAGCTTCTCTGGAACGCCTATCTCAGCAATGGCGAGCCTGATAAAGCAATGGCGCTAATAGAGGAATCGCTAAAAACACGTCCTCTTTACCCGTCAACCTGGCTGGACAAAGGCTCGTATTTTGAAAATTCAAAACGCTACAAGGAAGCTGTTTCCTGTTATGAAGAGGCTCTCAGGCTGAAACCGGGCTATCTCGAAGCTCACTACCGTCTGGCCGACAGCGCCATATGGCTCAGGCGCTTCGACCTTGCGATGTATCACCTGGACAAAACCCTCGAACTGGACCCGGAACGTTATGCATCTCTCATCCTTATGGGCTATATCTACAACGAAACGGGAAAATACCCCAAGGCCGTCGAAGCGCTTGAAAAAGCCATCGGAATCTATCCCTATAACCACGAGGCGCACTTCAACCTGTCGGTGGCCCTGGACGCCCTCGGCAGGCCGGAGCAGGCGATAAAGGAGATTGAAACCGCGCTGGCGCTGTCTCCACAGCACGTCCCGTCGCTACGCAGCGCGGGAATCTACTACTCGAAAGCCGGAAAGAAGGACAAGGCGCTGGAATATCTCTTCAGGGCGTCTGACCTTGACCCGGAAAACGGCGAGGTTCTCTCGGACCTTGGCGTCGCCCTTGCGCAAGGAGGCCGTACAAAGGAAGCGGTAGGTTATTTTGAAAAGGCCGCAAGGTTTGAGCCCGAAAATCCGGATTACAATTTGAACCTGGCTCTCGCCCTTTCAGATACGGAGCAAAAGAGCCGCGCCGCAACTCTTTTCAAAAAAATCCTGCTCATCGATCCCTCCAACACCGCCGCACGCTTCAATTACGGCCTTCTGCTTGAAAAGACAGGCAGGAGAGAAGAAGCTCAAAGACTTTTCAGGGAAGTTCTGAAACAATACCCCGGTCAGGAAGAGGTGCTAAAAGCACTCAAGAGAACCGGCGAAGGCTGGCAAGGAAACTGAAACGGACGGCGGCCAGACATGAGACGCTTTTGAAAAAGCCCGAAGGAAATCTCCCCCTGCTTCTCGGGGCAGCCCTGCTGCTCCTGACCGCGGTCGTTTACTGGCCCGCGACGGGGTACGGCTTTTTCGCGGTGGACGATTACGAATACATCGCCGAAAACCCGCTGGTAAGCCTGGGTCTGAACTGGCAGTCCGTCGCGACCGTGTTTTCAAAACCCTTCTTCAACTACTGGATACCCGCCACGTGGATTTCCTTCATGGCCGATAGCGCTCTCTTCGGCCCGGCCGCCGGAACCTTTCACCGGACAAACGTCCTTCTCCACGCCTTGAACGGCTTTCTGCTTTTCTGGGTGATGAAAAGGATGACCGGTTCGCTCTGGAAAAGCCTGGCCGTGGCGGCAATCTTCGCGCTGCACCCCCTTCGCGTCGAATCGGTGGCGTGGATTACCTCCAGAAAGGATCTGCTTTCCGGCGCCTTTTTTTTCCTGTGCCTCCTTTCCTGGGAGCGGTACGCAAGGACAAGAAGGCCGTTATGGTATCTTCTGGCTTTTGCGTCGCTTCTCATCGGCCTTATGGCGAAGCCCGTTCTGGTAACGGTACCCTTTCTGCTCATCCTTCTGGATTACTGGCCGCTTGGAAGAGCCGGTACTTTCGCCGGACTTAAAAACCTCTTTCTGGAAAAAATCCCTTTTTTCGCGCTCTCGATAATCTTTTCGGCAATTACGCTGGCGACCCAGAGCACCAGCATCGCGCCCGCCGGGGCTATCTCGGCGCAGAGCAAACTCGCCGACGCGACCGCGTCGTATTCCCACTACCTCCAGAAATTCGTCTGGCCGCTCGGCCTCGCCTTCCTGCCGAGAACCGGAGAAGTTTCAACACCGGTAGACCTCGCTCTTCTTATTTTTGCGCTCGTCCTCGTCTCGATAACGGCGTTCGCCTGGAAGACCCGGAACTCTTCGCCTTTTATTCTCACGGGCTGGCTCTGGTACGCCGTCTCGCTCCTGCCGAACAGCGGCATAATACCCGTGGGGCTGAATTACATGGCCGACAGGTTCACCTATATCCCGCTTATCGGGGTATCGGTCGTCTTCGTCTGGGGAATTGAACAGGCGGGGGAAATAATTTTTCAAAAGCGCGAAAAGCTGGTCTTTCTCGCCTCGACGCTGCCTGTCGGGGCTCTGGCTTTTATCACCGTAGCGCAGCTTCCCCACTGGCAGAGCACTCTTGCCATGGCCGACAGGATCGAGGCCGTCTCCTCCAACGCCGCCTACGCGAACGAACTTCGCGGTTTTGAATACATAATGAGGCGAGAGTTCCAAAAGGCGAAGGAAAGCGCCGCCATCGCCCTTGCCCATAACCCCTCCAACATTCCGGCGAACTTCTGCATGGCCGAGGCGCTGATGGAACTGGGCGAAACCGGGCCAGCCGAGGCTTACCTGAAAAAGGCCCTCGCGCTTAAGCCCGACTACGCCCCCGGTCTCTACAATTACGGCCTCATTCTCGCCAATACCGGGAGACCCGGCGAGGCTGTGAGGTATTTCGAGGAGGCGCTCCGGCTCTCTCCCAAAAATTTCAACGCGAGTTTCCAGCTCGGAATCACCCTCGCCAAAATGGGACGCCCCGGCGAGGCTGTACCACGCTTCAAGGACGCGGTTGAGAGCAACCCCGGGAGCGCGGCGGCGAGATTAAATCTCGCCATGTCCGCCGCCCAGACAGGGCAAAGCGAACTCGCCGTAGAGCAGTTCAGGGCGTACCTTCTCCTCAATCCGAACGACGCGAACGCCCATTACAATCTCGGCGTACTCCTCGCGGGGACGGGGCAAAAAGCGGAGGCGTACCGGCATTTTAGCGAGGCGCGAAGGCAAAATCCCGGCGATCCCGCTACGATGGAATGGCTTTCAAGGCTTCAAAGATAGCTTTGCGCCTGTCTGCAAAAAGCCTTATTTTATAAGGTTGACTCTAAAAAATTCCTGTCCGGAACGAGGGTTCAGGTTTGAAATTTACGACCCGAAAAAGAAGCATTCCGGTAATTCTCGCCGCGGTTCTGGCTCTGGCCATCGCGGCGCTTTACCTGCCGTCAAGAAACTTTGATTTCATAGTTCTCGATGACTCGGAATACGTTTACGGAAACGAGCTGGTAAAGGGCGGATTTTCCCTTGAAGGGGTCAGAAAAGCCTTCACCGAGTCCCATCAGGATTATTGGGTTCCGCTGAACTGGCTGTCGCTCATGGCCGATTCCGAGTTTTACGGCATCGACGCGGGCGGTTTTCACCTCACTAATACGATTTTACAGGTGATTAACGGGCTTTTGCTCTTCGCCTTCCTCTACAGGGCCACGGGCTCGCCCTGGAAGAGCTTTTTCGCCGCCGCGCTGTGGGCGCTCCACCCCCTGCGCGTGGAATCGGTGGCGTGGATAACCGAAAGAAAAGACCTCCTTTCGGGGCTCTTCTTCCTCCTTTGCCTGCTCTCCTGGCTCAAATACTCGAAGGAAAAGAGCAAGGGATGGTACCTGGCCTCGCTTGCGGCGATGCTCGCGGGGCTCGCCTCAAAGCCTGTTCTCGTAATCATGCCCCTCATACTTCTCGCCGCTGACTACTGGCCCCTCGGAAGGCTCAGGGAAAACGAACGGGGCTCCGGCCTTAAAAAACTCCTGCCGGAGAAGATTCCGTTTTTCGCCCTCTCAGCGCTCTTCTCCTTCCTCACCCTCTATTTCCAGAAACGAAACATCGCCCTGCCCGAGACAACCCCGCTGTCGCAGAGGCTTTCGGAGGTGCCGGTTTCCTACGCCCACTACCTTTGGAAAACCATCTGGCCCGTAAACCTGGTCATCGAAAACAGAGCCGATACCGCCCCCTCCGTAATCCTGATTCTCACGGGAACGGCGTTGCTTCTGGCCCTGACCTTTTTGGCTTTTAAAGGGCGCATATTCTCCCCGGCCCTTGCCTCCGGCTGGTTCTGGTTTGTCGCGGCCCTTTTTCCCGTCAGCGGGATCGTGTCCGTCGGCCTCAACACTATGGCGGACCGTTTCACCTACCTTCCCCACATGGGGCTTTTTTTCGGACTCGTCTGGGGGATTGGTTCACTCCCATCTCTAAAGGGTGTTCCGGGTAAATCAGCGGCTTTTTCCGGCGCTCTTATCCTCGGGATCCTCTTCGCCTTTTCGAGTCTCCAGCTTTCCCGGTGGAAGGACGGGGTCACCCTCTTTGCCTATCATTTCGACACCACCGGGAGCGCCTTCGCCGCGAACGCGCTGGCGAACGCTTACGGCGCCGCGGGTAACGACGAGCTGAGCATCCGGTACTTTGAAGAGTCGATTAAAAAAAATCCCTTCAGCCCCTCGGTCTGGAACAACCTCGGAGTAAAGTACGAGAAAACCGGGAGATACCCCGAGGCGATAGAAGCCTTTAAAAAGTCTCTGGAACTGCGGCCGGATACGGTCGACACCCACAACTGCAACCCCTCGGTCTGGAACAATCTGGGGGTAACCTACGAAAAAGCCGGGAAATACCCCGAGGCGATCGAAGCCTTCTCTAGAGCGCTGAAACCCGGTCCGGGAGCGGGAGCGGCATACTGCCCTGGGGTCGCAGTGAGCGGCAACGTGGCTGCTATCGTGAGTCCTGAAAGAGAGCTCTCCCTGCGCCCCGAATACTTCCGCGCCTGGTACAACCTCGGCAAACTGTACAAAAGAGAGGGGCAAGACGACAAGGCGATCGAAGCCTTCCAAAAAGCGCATGAGCAAAACCCCGAAAATCCCGACGCCCCCGGGGAACTCGGGCTTTTATTCGCCAAAGCCGGAAGGATGGATGAAGCGCAAAAATATTTCGCTCTGGCGCTCGAACGAGACCCGGAAAACTTCTCCAGCAACCTCTTCATGGCGCTGGCGCTTCTCGAAGCGGGCCAAACCTCGCGCGCGGAAGGTTTTTTCAAAAAAGCGCTGGAACTGAGCCCTGGGAATCCTTCGGCTCACTACAATTACGGCGTCCTCCTCGAAAAGGAAGGGCGAAGAGCCGAGGCGGACGAGCAGTATCTCGAAGTCCAGAAACTCGACCCCGGCGGAGAATTTTCCGCGCCGGCCCGTGGCAGAATGAGCGCTAACCCTTGAACCCCAGGGATTTACCATATTGAAGGCCCTCCTTTCCTCCAAAAAATTGCCCTTTGTCCTGGCCGGCTTTCTGGCGATCGCGGTGCTTTTGGTTTACTTAAGGTCGTCCGGTTTCGATTTCATCAATCTGGACGACGCCGATTACGTGACCGACAGCTCTCTGGTAAAAAGAGGGCTCACCCTCTCCGGAGTCAGGGAGGCTTTCACCCAACTCCACCAGAAGCTGTGGGCTCCGATGACCCAGCTCACCCTGATGGCGGACTCGGAATTTTTCGGTATAAAAGCGGGAGGGTTTCACAGGACTAACGCAATCCTCCACTCGCTGAACGGACTTTTGTTTTTCCTTTTTCTGTACGGGGCGACGAAATCCCCGTGGAAGAGTTTTTTCGCCGCTGCCCTGTGGGCTCTTCACCCCATGAGAGTCGAATCCGTGGCGTGGGTAGCGGAGAGAAAGGATCTGGTTTCGGGATTCTTTTTTCTCCTTTGCCTCCTTTCGTATCTCGAATACGCGAAGAACAAGAAAATCGCCTGGTACGCCGCCTCGCTCCTCATGATGTTTCTCGGCTACGGCGCGAAACCGATTCTCGTCATAATGCCCCTCGTTCTTCTCGCCGTCGATTTCTGGCCCCTTGGAAGAATCGGCCGCGAAAATCCGAAAAAACTTCTGCTGGAAAAAGCGCCCTTTTTCGCCCTCTCGATAGTTCTTTCCCTTGCCACGGTTTTCCTGCTGAAAGCCTACATCCACCCTCTCGGAAGGGTTCCACTCGACTCTCGCGCGGTCAGCGTGGCGACTTCCTACCTCCACTACCTCTTCCGCACCGTCTGGCCCTTCGATCTCGTGATGCAGGACAGGTCAACCGCGACGAAATACACCGGGGTCTGGTTCGTTGCGGCCGTACTGGCGCTCGCCGCAATTTCCCTCGGGGCGTGGAGAGCGAGAAAGTCATCTCCCGGAGTGCTCGCGGGGTGGTTCTGGTACCTTACCGCCCTCTTCCCCGTCAGCGGGGTAGTGGCGGTCGGCCTCTACATGGTGGCCGACCATTTCACCTACCTGCCCCACATGGGCGTCGCCATCGCCGCAGTCTGGGGAATCGACGCCCTGGCGGGCGAGAACCACGGGCTTAGAAAACCTCTCGCGGCCCTTGCTCTTTTCGCCGTGGGATTTCTTTCTTACCTTTCCGTCGTCCAACTCTCCTACTGGAAGAATGGACTTACCTTTTTTAGTCACAACCTCTCGGTCACGAGGAGCGATGCGTTTTCCGAAAAGCTCCTCGGGAATTATTACCTCGTCAACGACGAGCTGGATCAGGCCGAAAAGTATCTCAAAAGCTCTCTGGAAAAACAGCCCGACGACCCCGCCACCCACCTTTTCATGGGCACGTACCTGCGGAAAAAAGAGCGCTACGTCGATGCCGTCGCCTCCTTCATGGAGATGTTGGCACTGGATCCAGAAAACCTGGAAGCCCATTACAACATCGCCTTTTGCGCGATCAAGCTCAAAAACTATAAAATGGCGCTGGACCACGCTCAAAGAGCCCTCGACATAGATCCGCAATATTCCGACGCGCTGCTTATCTTCGGCCAGGTCTTTACAAAAACGGGCCGCTTCGACGATGCTGTAGCCATTCTTGAAAGAGCGAACGGGATGGATCCGGGCAGCGCGGATTTCTATCTGGCTGAGAACGCCGAAGCAAGAGGGGATTTCCCCGAAGCGGAGCGCTTATACAAAAAAGCCCTTTCCCTGACCCCCGGCGACGTAGGCTCAAATTTCAATTACGGTCTTTTGCTGGTCAGGCTGGGCAGGGCCGCCGAGGCGCGGGAGAGGTTCGGCGAGGTGCTGCGGGCGTCTCCCACCCACCCCCAGGCTCATCTGCAGCTCGGCCTGATAAGCGCCGGAGAAGGGAACATCGAGCAAGCCCTTGCGAGTTTCAAAGAAGCGGTAAAGAAAGCCCCTGACGACCCGGCGGTGAACTTCAACCTCGCGCTCGCCGCTTCCCGCCTTGGCCGCGACGAACTGGCAAGGGAATACTATAAAAAACATCTCGCCCTTGTTCCAAACGACGCCGTTTCACACTACAATCTGGCAGCGCTCCTCATAAAAGCGGGCGACAAGGGGGAGGCGGCGCGCCATTTTGAAGAAGTCGTACGTATCGACCCTTCCGACGAGGAAGCGAGAGACTGGCTGAGGAAACTGGGCAGATGACTGATCAATCCTTAAAACAGCATAAACCCCTGCTTCTGGCGGCGCTCCTTTTTGTCGCGGTAGCCGCCCTTTACCTTCCCTCCAGAAATTATGATTACATCAACGTCGACGATGCCGAATACGTGATGGAAAACAAGGTCGTCAAGGGCGGACTGACCTGGAGCGGCGTCAAAACCGCCCTGACCGAGCCGAGAAACAATTTCTGGATGCCCATGACCTGGCTGTCCCTCATGGCGGATACCGAATTTTTCGGAGTTAATCCGGGGGCCTATCACCGCACGAACTTCATCTTGCATGCCTTGAACGCGCTTTTGCTCTTCTCGTTTCTCAACCTCGCAACCGGCTCGCCCTGGAAGAGTTTTTTTGCGGCCTCTCTCTGGGCGCTCCACCCCCTTCGGGTTGAGTCCGTCGCCTGGGTGACCGAGAGGAAGGACACCCTTTCCGGCTTTTTCTTCCTTCTCTGCCTCCTCCTTTACCTTCTTCACCGCCAGAAGGACCGATGGACATGGTATATCGCGTCGGTAGCGGCGATGTTCGCCGGGCTCGCAGCCAAACCCACAGTGGCCGTGCTCTCGGTGATTCTCGTAATAACGGATTTCTGGCCGATACGAAAATATGAAGGAGGCTTCTCGCGGAAGAATCTCCTGGCGTCACTTCGCGGGAAGATCCCCTTTTTCGTCCTTTCGGCGGTCTTTTCCGTCACGACCATGATTTCGCAGAAGGTCAGTCTCGGAGACGGTGATCCCCCCCCCTGGACCGACAATCTGACCGACGCCATAACCTCGAACCTCTATTACGTCGGCAAGACTGTCTGGCCCACCAGACTTTTTATGCTGCCGCGAGGCGACTCCTTCATCCTGACAGGCCTCTGGGTTCTTTTGGCGGCGCTTTTTCTGCTGGCGGCGACTTATTTAATCTTCAGAGCCCGCAGAATATCGTACGCAATTCCGGCAGGCTGGCTCTGGTACCTTACAGCCCTCCTCCCCGTGAGCGGAATCCTGACTCTCGGCCTGAACACGGTAGCCGACCGCTTTACATATCTTCCCGCCATGGGGCTTTCCTTCATGGCGGTATGGGGAATCGACGGAATTATCGGCGAGCGGGAAAGACTTCGCCGCGCGGCAACGTATGTGTTCGTAATCTGCCTCGTCGCCCTCACGGCCCGCGCCTCCTTTCAGCTTTCACTCTGGAAGGACAGCTATACATTTTTCAAATACACCTACGAAGAGACCGGAAGCGTTTTCGCCGAAAGAATGCTCGCCGGGGCCCTAACCAACTCAAGAAATTTTGAAGAAGCGATACGGCTCTATGAGGATTCCATAGCCAAAGATCCCGACGATCCCGAGGTCTACCGGGACCTCGGCTTTTTGTATTCCAATATGGGGAACATGAAGAAATCGGACGCCGCATTCAAAAAAGCGTCGGAACTGAACGGCAGCGACCCTTCGCTGATATACGAGGAAAACGCCCGCATCTACCTTGAAAAGAGGTTTTACCCCAACGCGGAAGAAAGCGCCCTGAAAGCACTGGAGCTGACTCCGACGAACCAGAACGCTATCCTCTACCTCGGCAGGGCGGTATCGGAAACGGGGAAATTCGAGGTGGCGGAGGAGCCCTTCAAAACTCTTTTCGAGATAAATCCGGACAGTTTCAAGGGCCGGTACGAATACGGGCAGATGCTGGCCAAAAAGGGCGACCACGCCGGAGCACTGGTCCAGTTCAGGGAAGCCGCCCGGATAGAGCCGAACGACCCCGAGGCGCATATAGGCGCTGGACTTGAGCTTGCGAGGTTAAAACAGCTTCGGGAAGCCGTGGGGGAGTTCCGGGAAGCGGTACGGCTCGACCCCGCCCATCTTAAGGGAAATTTCTACCTCGCCCTCGCCGCCTCGCAGACTGGGGAAAACAATCTCGCCATTGATCAATACAAAAAGTACCTCTTGCTCGCGCCGGAAGACAGTGTGGCCCACCTTAACCTCGGCAAGGTGTACGCCGCGACCGGAAACAGGAAGGAAGCCGCTGAACACCTCGAAGAAGCGTTGAGGCTGAACCCCGGCGACGGAGAAACGGTGGAAGAACTGAGGAAGATCAGGCAGGAGTGAAGGCTGTAAAATCTAGGAGAGGCGGTTCCTGAAATCCTCGTAGCCGAAAGTCCTTACCGTTTTCAGCTCTCCGGTGAGGGGCTCGAAGGTGCAGATGGAGGGGAGCTCGATCCCGTTGAAGGTGGTGTTCTTGACCATCGTGTAGTGCGCCTGATCCAGGAAGGCGATCCTTCCCCCGATGTGCAGGGGTTCCTCGAAAGACCAGTCGCCTATCACGTCTCCCGCGAGACACGAAGGCCCGGCCAGCCGGTAGGTGTTGGACTTTTCTCCGGGTGAAAACCCCTTGTGGAGGGGCGGGCGGTAGGGCATTTCCAGCACGTCCGGCATGTGGCAGGCGGCGGAGATGTCCAGAATTGCTATCTCCGAGACGTTCCTGACGATATCGAGCACGGTTCCCACGAGGACGCCGGTGCCAAGCGCAATCGCCTCTCCCGGCTCAAGGTAGACCTCGACCCCGTATTTCCCCCTGAAGTGTTTCACGAGCTCCACCAGCCCCTCAAGGTCGTAGCCTTCGCGGGTGATGTGGTGGCCGCCGCCGAGGTTCAGCCACTTCATCTTCGGCAGAAACTCCCCGAACTTCTCCTCGAAAACCTTCGCGGTGCGCGAAAGCGGCTCGAAAAGTTGCTCGCAGAGGGTGTGGAAGTGGAGTCCCTCGACTCCGGCGAGCGACCTTCCCTCGAACTCCTCCCTTTTTATGCCGAGGCGCGAGCAGGGAGCGCAGGGGTCGTAGATGGGCGTCGCACCCTCCGAGTGCTCGGGATTGACGCGAAGGCCGATCGAGACTCTGCCCGCCTCCGGTTCCCAGAATGGCCGGAAGCGCTCGAACTGGCCGAAGGAGTTGAAGACCAGGTGGTTGGAGGTCGAAAGGAGGCCGGGGATGTCCCTTTCGCGAAAACCGGCGGCGAAGGTATGCACCTCCCTGCCGAACTCCTCGCGCCCGAGGCGGGCCTCCCACGGCGAGCTGGCGCAAACGCCGTGAAGGGTCTTTCGTATCTCCGGAAAGACGCTCCACATGGAAAAACCCTTGAGCGCGAGGAGAATCTTCGCGCCGCTCCTCTTCTGGACGGAGTCCAGCGTTTCGAGGTTATCGCGCAGCTTGCCCATGTCCACGACGTAGGCCGGGGACGGGGCCAGCTCCATGATCCTCTCGACGTTTATCTCCGACAAATCAAAGCTCCGGCAGGTCTTTCGGGAATATCTCCACCCAGGGCAGGCCGTATTCGCCGAGCGTCTTGAGGAAAGGATCGGGGTCGAACTGCTCCATGTTGAAGACGCCGTGGCCGCGCCATTTGCCGGTAGCCATCATTATCGCGCCGACCACGGCGGGAACGCCGGTGGTGTAGCTTATCGCCTGCGAATTGGTCTCCTTGAAAGCTTCTTCGTGGTCGCAGATCTGGTAGACGTAGACCATCTTTTCCCTGTCGTCCTTCACTCCCCTGCCGACGACGCCTATACAGGTGCGCCCCTTCGTAAGCGCTCCGAGACTTCCCGGATCGGGAAGGACGGCCTTGAGGAACTGGAGGGGGACGATCTTCACGCCGTTGTATTCGACCTCGTCGATGCGGGTCATCCCGACGTTCTGAAGCACTTCGAGGTGTTTCAGGTAATTGTCGGAAAAGGTCATCCAGAACTGGGCCTTTTTAATCGAGGGGAAGTGCTTTACAAGCGACTCCATCTCCTCGTGATACATCTTGTAGATGTTCATTGGGCCGATGGCTTCGGGAAAATCGAAGACGCGCTTCGTCTTCAGCGCCCCGGTCTCCACCCATTTGCCGTTTTCCCAGTGGCGGCAGGGGGCGGTGACCTCGCGGATGTTTATCTCGGGGTTGAAGTTGGTAGCGAAGGGCTGGCCGTGGCTCCCCGCGTTGGCGTCGATTATGTCAATCTCCCGCAGCTCGTCGAAGTGGTGTTTGACGAGGCGGGCGGTAAAGACGTTGGTCACGCCGGGGTCGAAACCGCTTCCGAGCAGGGCCATCAGCCCCTTCTCGCGGAACCTTTCCTGATAGGCCCACTGCCAGCTGTACTCGAATCTGGCGGCGTCGAGAGGCTCGTAGTTGGCCGTGTCGAGGTAATCGACTCCGGCGTTCAGGCAGGCGTCCATGATCGTCAGGTCCTGATAGGGAAGGGCGACGTTTATCACTATGGCGGGCTTCTCGGCGATCAGAAGCGCCGTAAGCTCGGGGACGTTGTCGGCGTCCACCTGCGCGGTCTTTATGGGATATTTAATCTCAGCGGCTATCGCGTCGCACTTGGACTTTGTGCGGGAAGCCAAGGTGATTTCGCCGAAAATGCCCGCTTCGGCGGCCTGAGCGCACTTGTGCGCGACGACCCTCCCCACTCCGCCCGCCCCTATTATCAGAACCTTCTTCATATCGATATCCTCTAACTCTCGTCCGATTCGTAATAAGTATAGCCCCTCATCCCTGCGTTGAAAGCGCTGGTGACCGCCCTTCGCTGCTGGCCGGTGATGATTCCCTCGCGCACGGCCTTCTCCGCCTTTTCGCGGAAGCGGTTCATCAGCTCCTTGGTGTCGTACTCCACGTAAGAGAGAACGTCCTCAACCGAATCGCCCTCCAGCTCGCGCACGTACTCTATCTCGCCGTTTTCGCCCACCCGTATGGAGGCGACGTTGGTGTCTCCGAGAAGGTTGTGCAGGTCGCCCAGCGTCTCCTGATAAGCGCCCACCAGAAAGACGCCGACGAGGTAGTCCTCCCCGTCCTTGAGCTCGTGAAGGGGAAGGGTCCGCGCAACGTCCTGAAGGTCGATGAAGCGGTCTATCTTGCCGTCGCAGTCACAGGTGATGTCGGAGATTATGGCGTTCCTCGTAGGGGCTTCCGCCAGGCGGTGAATCGGCATCACCGGGAGAATCTGGTTTATCGCCCAGACGTCGGGCAGCGACTGGAAGACGCTGAGGTTTCCGTAATAGACGTCGCTCATCGCCTCGTCCAGACCCTCGAAATCGTCCGGCACGTAGCGCATCCCCTCCAGTATCCGCTGTATCTTCTGCATCGCGTACCAGAAGATGCGCTCGACGAGGGCGCGCTCGCGTATGCCTATGTCGCCGCGCTTGAAGAGGTCTCTCGCCTCGTCGCGGTAGTAGATGGCGTCGTGGTAGATCTCCTGAAGGTTCTTTTCCCTAAGGTTGGAGGCCGCCTCGTGGATGTTGGCCGTGACGGTAGAGGGCTCTTCGGAGAGCGGAGGAAGGGTGTCGTCTCCGGCGAACCGGCTTGCGTCCAGAATGTTGAAGACCAGCACCGAGTAGTAGGCGACGGTGGCCCTTCCCGATTCGGTGACTATAATCGGGTGGGGCGTGTCGGTTTCACCGAGGGTCTCCATCACCACTTCGATTACGTCGCGGCAGTATTCGTCAATCGTATAGTTGCAGCTCGATGCGAAATTGGTGTGGGAGCCGTCGTAATCCACCGCCAGGCCGCCGCCGAGGTCGAGCATGCCCATCGGCGCTCCCTCCTCGATGAGGCCGGTGTAGACGCGGCACGCCTCCACCAGGCCGTTTCGTATCTGGCGGATGTTGGGTATCTGCGAGCCGATGTGGTAGTGGAGGAGTTTGAGGCAGTCGAGCATCCCCTCCTTCTTGAGGATGTCTACGACCTCCACTATCTGCGAGGAGTTAAGGCCGAAGACCGACCTGTCGCCGCCCGATTCCTTCCAGAGGCCGCTCGCCGTGGAGGAGAGCTTCATGCGCACGCCCAGCACCGGCCGCACCTTCATCTCCCGCGAGAGGCTGATGATGAGGGGAAGCTCGTTCAGGGTCTCTATGACGCAGACGCAGTTAAGATTTATCATGCGGGCGTAGAGGGCGAGCCGGATGAACATCTCGTCCTTGTAGCCGTTGCAGATGAGAAGCGCCTCGGGGTCGTCGAGGTAAGCCATCGCCGCAATAAGCTCGGCCTTGCTCCCGGCCTCCAAGCCGTGGTGGTAGCGCTTGCCGAAGGTGGTTATCTCCTCGACCACCTGCTGCTGCTGGTTGACCTTAATGGGGAAAACGCCCCTAAATTCGCCCTTGTAGCCGTAATTCTTTATCGCTTCGTTAAAGCTGTCGTTGAGGAGGATTATCCGCGAAGCAAGGATGTCCTCGAAGCGAAGGAGCACCGGCAGGTCCCTGCCGCGTTCCCTAAGCCCGCGCACCACGTCAAGAAGGCTTGCGCAGGAGTGCGCGCGGGTCGAATCGGGGCAGACGCAGACCTCTCCCTTTTCATCTATCTTGAAATATCCGGAGCCCCAGTTCTCGACGCCGTAAAGCTCGCGGGCGTTCTCTACGGTCCACTTTTCATGGAGCTTTTCAAGTGCGGTAAGTCTCATCAATTTCCTCGCCGGCAATACTCGGGTAAAAATACCTGAATGCTAAATTATAACAGGGGTGGTTTAGTACTATCGCGTCAAATTCGTGTCAACTTCAAAAAAAATTTCTCTCTGAAACCTTCCGCCTTTGCGCGGCATTCCCGGAAGTATTTCATTTCCGTTTCAAATAAACTATAACCATTCGCAGGAACCGCAAACGCGAAACGAAAAGGGAGAAAAGAAAATGCCCATAATAACCGTGGAAGGACCGGCTATAGGAGATCTGTCGGTAAAGAGATTCCTCGCCGAAGGGCTGACGGAGGTGGCTGCTAAAGCCTATGGAATGCCCAAGGATAAGATAATCATTCAGATCAGGGAGAGCATGCCCGAAAACGTTGCCGTAGGAGGCCAACTTATCTGCGACAGATAGAATTTTGCTACCCCTGCGCGGTGAAACAAGTTTCGCCAGCAGGGGCCGGGTATTTTTTTGGGTCTTCCGGGGGTGTTCGCCGAAAACCCCGCAGCCGCCGTGACCAGTGCATAACTACCCGTTATTGTTTGTCTTTTTTCGCCACTTCAATCCTCCGGAAGTATCGGGACATTAAAAGAGCAACTCTTCAATATTAAATTGGTTCAAAAAGTGTTGTTTTTACAGTCTGTTGTGATATGCTCCTGCCGATTCAACCCGTGGTTTATGCTAAATAAACCGCAAAACTCCAGAAAAGGACCCATAAGGGGAAAAAGAGGAATCAACGATGTATCAGGACAAGCCAATCAACTGCAGGGATTGTGGACAGGAATTCATTTTCACGGCCGGCGAACAGGAGTTCTACGCCGCGAAGGGCTTCGGCAATGAGCCGACCAGATGCAAGGTTTGCAGGGATTCGCGCAAGGGCGCAAAACCCCGCCGTGGCGACGACACCCGTCCCCGCAGACAGACCTTCCCCGCGGTATGCGACGAATGCGGCGTATCCACGGAGGTTCCGTTCCAGCCCAGCCAGGATAAACCGGTTTACTGCAAGGAATGCTTTAACCGCCGCCGCGGCTAAGGTCTCTTTGAAGAACCCGCGAGGCTTGCCGCGCGGGATAATTTAACGTTTCGGCCATAAACGGGGCCTGAAGGTTCAACCCTTCGGCCCCGTCAGTTTAGCGAAAAGTTTGTTTCTCGCCGGTTCTCCGGCTGACTTTCTTTTTCCCCTGGGGCTAGAAACTTAAAATCCAGGACGATTCTTTCGGATTTCGCCCCCATTTCGGGGCGGCCCGGGTTTCCCTGGAATTCTTTTTGCCGTAAATGAAAAAGCCTCCCGCAGCGGAGGCTTTTTTTTGCCCGGAGGGTGTCTAGAGGGCTTTCGGGGGCGACAGCCAGAGTGCGAGGTTTTTCGCCAGCTTCGAGTTGTCCGGGTCCATGAAACGGTTCTGGAAGATGGCGTCGTCTCCGAAGATCGCGTAGCGCCCCTTCCCTTTCGTCCCGGCGAATACCATCGTAAAGGCGCGATATGCCTCGTTTGCGTCCCTCACCTGATTGTTGTTTATGTCAAGCCACGCATTTTTAGAGGTAGTGGCGACGGGCGTCAGTGAGCTTTTGCTGGAAGGGAAAAGGCCCCAGCCGCCGTAAAGCCCAAACCCCTTCAACCCCTCGGTGAGCGGATGGCCGTTAAAAACCGCGACCCGAAAGTCTATGGGGCTGTCGTTTATGTTTCCCTGTGTCTCCTTCACCGGGGCGGTGAAGGACGCAATCCCCAGTTCCTTGAGGAGCACCCCGTAAGTGGGCGCTATGTGGATCATCATCGACATGGCGCCCCCACGCTCGATAAATCCGAGTATTTCCTTCCTCTCGTCGTTGTCGTAGGGTACGAAGAGCCCCGAGGTCACGAAGGCGTCGACGCCCGAAAGGTCTTTCGGGGTGACCTTCCCTGTCAGAGCCCTGACCTCGAACCCCTCGTCCCTGAAAACCCTGGCGAGCTTCGAGAGATCGAGCGCGCCTTCCTTTTCTATCAGGAACTGCTGCCCGTGGCCCTGATCTATGAGCAGAACCGGCTTGCCCGCGAGAGACTGCGCGGGCAAAGCGAGAAAAACCGCGATGAAAAATACGTAAAGAGATCTCATCTTGCTCCTCCTTGTAAAGGGAGAGTCCAATCTATACCATTTTGGTTTTAATTACAACTCCCGCCTCTCTCTACGCCTTTTACAGTTTCGGCCTCGCTATCTCGACCTCGTCGCGCTGGACTCCGCGCCGAAAACGTATCGCCGGATAGCCGAAAAGCATCGCATAGGAGAGATGCCGGTCTTCGCCGATTCCGATCAGCCCGGCCAGTTCAGGCAAAAGCTTGAAGACATGCATCACAAACCCTACCCACAGCGTTCCGAGGCCCGCCGAGTTCGCCATAAGCTCGAAGTACGAAAGGGCGATGACGCCGTCCTCGTGAGGCGTGGAGGCTGTCTTGCCGGAGGAGGCGAGAAGGAGGTGCGGAGCGTCCCGGAAGATTACGTCCCGGCCCGAGCGCCAGCTTTCCGCCATCGCCTTCAGGTAGCGCTGCTTTTCGGGCAAAAGCCCTTTGGCGTCAAGCTCCTCTATCTTTTCGTAGGCGGCCTTCTTGAAATTTTCGAGGGAATCTCCCTCCAGCACGGTAAAGCGGAGCTTTCGGGAATTCGTCCCGGTCGGAGCGTTGGCGGTTATGTGAAGGAGGTTGTCCACCACGGCGGCGGATACGCACTCCTTTTTGTAATATCGCACGCTCCTTCTGAAACGGATCAGAGCTTCCACCGCTTCGGGGGAGGGCAGATTTTCCGGCGAGACGCTCTTCGCGGCGCTCTTTCCCTCTATCGAGATCGCGCCCTCGGGGCAGAGGGCGAAACACTGCTGGCAGGCCGCGCAGCGGCCGCCCCTTGCGGGCGAAGACTCGGGGTATCCCTCTTCTCCGGCCTCTATCGCCGACCACGGGCAAATCTTCAGGCACAAATAACACTTGGTGCAAAGTTTTCTGTCGGCTGCGAACCTTTCCATTTCTCTCTCCTGAGACTCATTAGCTCAATCCGGAACTTTACCAGACACTCTTATACTTTCAAAAACCTGATTTCTCATGGCCTTGACAGGAAATTTAACTTGACCTGACTTGGCAATTACTATAAAAGCCCTTACCCTTTTAAAGAGATTGTGTAAAAACTGCTGCGAGCCCCTTTTACGGCGTCGCGTGCTCGCTCAGGGACTCGCCGTAGCGCTGCTACTGTCTCGCCCCTCGCTGCGCGTCTCCTTGTAAACGGGTCTCTCGCGACGTTTTTAACAACCTCTTAACTTCTTATGAGAGAAGATATCAAAGATATTCGTTGCGGGAAATCCCGCACGGAAAGGAAAATAGATGAAGCCACAGGAAGTCACCCTTTACAGCGGCGGCGCCAGAGGCACCGAGACGGCGTTCGGTGAAGCCGCCGAAGCTTACGGCGTCGCCGAAGTCAATTTTACCTTCGACGGACACCACATCAAGCGCTCAAAGAACGCCCGCCTCCTCTCCGAGACCGAGCTTGAGAAGAGCGACGTCATGATGGAAGAGGTCGGCAAGCGCCTCCTGCGCGATTATTCCAAAAGCCCCTGGATGCGCAAAATCCTCCAGTCCATCTGGTATCAGGTGAACAACGGTCTCCAGATCTTCATCGTCGGCGCCATTCAGGCCGACGGCACCGTCAAGGGCGGCACCGGCTGGGCAGCCGAACTCGGCAAAATGTTCAACCGCCCCCTTCACGTCTTCGATCAGGAGCGCGGCGACTGGTACGTCTGGCGCGGCGATTCCTGGGTTCACGAACTCCCCGTCATCCGCCACAAGACCTTCTGCGGAACCGGCACGAGAAACCTGAACGCCGCCGGAGAGGCCGCGATCAAGGATCTGTTCAAGCGCTCTTTCGGCAAGTAAAAACTATTACGCGCCCCGGATGCGGCGTCGCGTGCTCGCTCGCCGCTCGCCGTATTGACGCATACTGTCTCGCGCCTCGCTCCGCGTCTCCTTGCCTCCAGGCCGCTCACTACGTTTTTAAGTTTTTTAATCCATTAAAAGGGCCGCCCCTCAAAAGGCGGCCTTTTTGCTTTTTTAAAACTTACTTCTTCCCCCGTATCGCGGTGAGGTAGTCGATAATCGTCTCGACGTCGCTGTCGCTCAAGCGGTCAGGCTCTTTGGACTGCATCCGCTTTACGGTCTCCGTCCAGCCCGCCCTGTCCTTGTTCTTGGAAAGCGGTCTTTCCATGCTGTGACAAAAATTGCACTTCTTCTCAAAGAGCGCCTTCGCCGCAGACAAATCCTCGCCCGCGAATGAGAGACCGGAAAGGGTAAAAACCGTAAACATCGCCGGGAAAATTATTTTTCTAAACATCCTCAAAGCTCCTTTCAATGGGACTCTTTATTCAGATAATACGGCAAGCTCCTCAAATTGCCATCCGTCCCTCCCGTATTAAACTGGAGTTGAAAGCCCGGGTAACGAAAAGCGGGGAAAGGAGGACGGCTAATGGGGAGCAAGGGTACGGTGCTCATCGCGGCCTCCGGCGCAAAAGCGCTGGAGCTTTCCGGCGGCCGAACGGTCCCCACGGGATTTTACCTGGACGAGCTGTCTGTTCCCGCCCTCACCCTCATCGATGCGGGCTACGAAATCGCCTTGGCGACGCCAAACGGCGTCGCGCCCGCCATGGACGCGCGCTCGGAAAAAGTCTCCCGCTTCGGCGGTGACCCGGAAAAACTTCGCCGGGCGCTCGCTTTCGTCCGCGCCCACCCTTCCGTGCTAAAGCCCCTCGGATTCGGCGAGGCCGCCTCGGGCCGGCTTGAAAGCTTCGCGGCCCTCTTCATACCCGGCGGCCACGGGCCGATGGCCGACCTCATGACGGACCCGGAACTGGGTAAGATACTCCGCCATTTCCACGAGACCGGCAAGCCCACCGCCTCCCTCTGTCACGGCCCCGTCGCGCTGCTCGCCGCGCTGAAGCGCGCCGCTGATTACCGCAGGGCCCTCGCCTCGGGCGACGCCGAAGCGGCGAAGAAAGCCTCCTCCGGCTGGCAGTACGCGGATTACCGGATGACTGTCTACTCCACCGAAGAGGAAAAATCCGTCGAAAAAAACGTCTTTGGGGGGCGACTGCCCTTTTACGCCGCCGACGCCCTTTCGGGCGCGGGCGGCCTTGTCGAAAACGGACCGCCGAGAAAGCCTTTCACGGTTCGCGACCGGGAACTTATAACCGGCCAGAATCCGGCCTCCGGCCAGGCGCTGGCCGACGCGCTTCTGGGCGCTCTTCGCGGGAAAGAAGGAGCCGTCCATGCTTAAAACTCCCGCCTGCGCAGCCCTTTCCCCAAAGTCGCCGCTCGCCCCCTTTTCAATCAACAGGCGCGAGCCCGGCCCGCACGACGTTCTGATCGACATCCGCTACTGCGGGGTATGCCACTCCGACATCCACCAGGTTCGCAACGAGTGGGGCGGCTCTCTCTACCCGATGGTGCCCGGCCACGAAATTTCCGGGGTTGTGGCCGCAGTCGGCGGCAAGGTCAGGAAGTTCAGCCCGGGCGACTCCGCCGGGGTGGGCCCCATGACCGGTTCGTGCCGAAGGTGCGGGGCGTGCAAAGAGGGGGAGGAGCAGTTCTGCGAGGAGGGGATGATCGCCACCTACAACGGCTACGAGAGCGACGGAAAAATTCCCTCCTACGGCGGCTATTCAACCCGGATAACGGTAAACGAGGATTACGTCCTCAAAATCCCGGCCGGGATGGAACTTGAGAGGGCGGCCCCCCTGATGTGCGCCGGTATCACCACCTACTCGCCGCTTAGACGCTTCGACGCCGGTCCCGGCGTCGAGGTGGCCGTGGCGGGGTTTGGCGGCCTCGGTCACATGGCCGTCAAGTTCGCTCTCGCCATGGGGGCGAAGGTTAGCGTCCTTAGTCATACCCCCGGAAAGCGTACCGACGCGCGCCGGCTCGGCGCGAAAACCTTTATCGACACCCGCGAGGGCGCTTTTCACAAGTACGTCCGGCGTTTCGACCTGATAATCGACACGATTCCCGTACTCCACAACTACAACGCCTACCTCGAGCTGCTTCGCCGCGACGGCACGATGGTGGTGACAGGGTCGCCCGACCCCTCCCCCGTTTCCCCCGATACGCTCATCATGCAGCGGCGGAGCCTCGCCGGTACGCTGGTGGGCGGAATACGGGAGACCCGGGAGATGCTGGATTTTTGCGCCCTGCACGGTCTGGCGGCGGATGTGGAGGTAATCTCCGCCCAAAAGATAAACGAGGCTTTCGAGCGAATCATAGCCTGCGACATCCGCTTCCGTTTCGCCGTCGACCTCTCCACCCTGAAATAGCTGCGCGGGCTTTTCGTCAAACCGCCTTCAAAAATCGGGCGTCCTGTGGAATAATGTTACCGGTCACGCTTTTCGGCCCGGCCTGCCGTCATGGAGCCGCGCCGGTTCTTTACAGCCGCCGAGGATCGAATCGGGATGATGCAGGTCTTGGTAGTGCTCCTATGCGCCCACATGACGGCCGATTTTCTCTTGCAGTCGAACTGGATGGCGCAAAACAAGTCCAGGACTATTCCCCTGCTTTCCCATTCCTTCACGCATTTTTTGACCTCGTGGGTTTTTCTGTGGGATTTGTCCCTCTGGCCGCTCTGCCTCTTCATAGGGGGAGTACATACCCTTCTTGACTTCACAAAACAGAAAATCGGCCCTTCCTGGAAGCCTTTCGCCGCCGATCAGGCGCTCCACATCGTCTCGATAGCGGCTGCAACGTGGCTGTTCGGAAGATTCGGCTTTCTTGACGCCTATGAGATCGCTCCGCTCTTTTACAAAGCCCAGGTTTTCGTCTCGGGAATCTCCGTCACAACCCTCGGAATCTTCTACTTCCTCTTCAAGTTCTCCCCGGAATTCCCCTTCGACAAAAAAAGGGCCGGGGCCGAGAAAACGCTCAGGGGGATTTTATTCGTATTCGTGGCGCTGCTCCATTTCTCGTGGTTTTTTCTGCCCGCCGCCCTGCCTGCGGCTTTGGCCCACCTGCTTTTCTCGTTAAAGGATAAAGCCCCCTTGCGGACCTTCATCTCTATCTTCGGCACCGTCGTTACAGGCCTTCTCGCCCTCTGGGCGCTGAACCTTCTTCCGGCCCGCTGATGCGTCTGTTCTCAAGCGCCTTCGAGGAGCTCTCGAAGGCTATCTTCTCGCGCCCGCCCCACCGCAACGCCCAAAGGGAAGCTAGGGCCAGACTCCTGAGGCTCTCCGCCACCATCCGGGAGGGTAACTTTACCTCGCTTTTTGCCGAAGAACTGCAGCTCGTCTTTACGGTGCTCGACGAGCGGTTTTTCGGCGGTTCGCTCTCGAAGGCCACCGCCGGGCGCCTCACCTTCCGCCTCTCGGAGAGGATGACCAGCTCGGGGGGGATGCTTCGGAGAAAAAAGGGAAGGCGCAAATGGGAGAGCGACACCTTCGAGATCGTAATCTCCTCCCACCTTCTCTTTTTGAATTTCAGGGAGGGCGAGCAAAGGGAGGTCAACGGGGTTCCCTGCAGGGACAGGCTCGACGGACTTTTGCGGATTATGGAGCATGAGATGCTGCACCTCGCCGAAACCCTCCTTCGCGGCAAGTCAAGCTGCCGGGGGAGATGGTTCCGGGAAGCGGCCCTTCGGCTTTTCGGCCACGTCGAGACGACCCACCGGCTGACCACCGCACGCGGGCTGGCGCACATGAAAAGCGGCCTTCGGATCGGCGAAACGGTCTCTTTCAGATATAAAGGGCAGCCTTTTTCCGGCAGGCTTAACCGGATAACGAAGAGGGCCACGATTCTGGTGGAAGCGCCGGAAGGCGTCCTCTATTCCGACGGCAGGAAATACAGAAAATTCTACGTGCCGCTGGGCGGCCTCTCCTCCTCCCCCTGACTTCAGAAAACATTTTTTGCCCGCTCTCCTTCCGGAGAGGTTTTTCGGGGTGTAGATTTCTTTTACGACGCCGTGGTTAAACCAGACATTCAGGAGCGAAGGACATGGACTGCAGGGATATCTTTGAAGGCCGCAGGGCCGTCAACTTTTTCGACCCGAACCGCCCCGTCCCGGAAGAGACCTTGAAGCAGATGATTCTACTCGCCTCCAAGGCCCCTTCGAGTTTCAACCTCCAGCCCTGGAACCTTATCGTCCTCAAGGACCCGGAAAAGAAGATGCGGCTCAGGAAGGTCGCCTGGGACCAGCCGAAGGTTTCCGAGGCTCCGGTGGTTTTCATCGTGCTGGGGGACAAGGAAGGGTGGAAGGCCGGGCACCCCACCGCCGAGAAGGTCTTCAACAACATGGTCACGGTGGGGGGACTGGTGGAGGCCCAGCACGACTGGTTCATGGAGGCCTGCAAATCCATCTACGGCGACAGCCCGGACGCCTCGCTCGCCTTCGCCTGCAAGAACGCGGGTCTTTTCGCCATGAGCCTCATGTACGCCGGTAAATGCCTCGGCCTCGAAACCCACCCGATGGACGGCATCGACCGCGAGGGGATACGCAGGGAGTTCAACATCCCCGGCAGGTTCTGGATACCGCTCATCATGGCCGTCGGCTATTTCGCGCCGGACAAGACCCTTATGCCGCCGAAGTGGAGGAAGGGTATCGAGGAGATAGTAGTAGAGTTTTAATCGGGGAGGCTGCTCAAAAAACTGCTGCGAGCCCCGCCTTCTTAGTCGCGTGCTCTCTCAAAGCTCGCCTAACACCCGGTTATGTCTCGCTTCTCGTTGCGCGTCTCCTTGAATCCGGGGCTTCTCGCGACGTTTTCAACAGCCTCCCGGTGACTTCAGGCTCGTTGACCGCGACGGTCTCAAAATGCTAGCGTGTGAAATAGCAGGAAACGAAATGTAAATATCCCGTCACTCATAGCGGAGGTCACATGCCCCTCACCCAGTCCGCCGGTCTGACTCTCGACGCCTCCCGCACGGCGAAGCTCGTTGAGGTCGGCATCGCCCTCTCGGCCGAGACCAATCTCGAAAAACTCCTCGAAAAGATAATCAGCTACGCCAGGGAACTTACGCTGGCGGACGCGGGCACCCTTTACACGGTGAACGGCGGTTTTCTGGACTTCAAGATCATCCAGAACGACACCCTCGGCATACGCCTCGGCGGCCCCGGCAGCGAGCCGATAACCCTCGCTCCCGTTCCGATAACAAGGTCCGCCGTTTCCGGCTACGCGGCGCTGACGGGAACGCTCGTCAACATCCCCGACGTCTACGAATCGAGCGATTTCGATTTCACCGGGCCAAGGCGTTACGACGAGAAGACCGGCTACCGGTCGCGCTCGATGCTCGTGGTCCCGATGCACGACCACGAGGGAACGATTATCGGCGTCCTCCAGCTCCTCAACTGCACCGATCCGGCGCAAAAGACGGTTATCCCCTTCCCCCGGGAGGTCGAGCCCATCGCAAGCGCCTTCGCGAGCCAGGCCGCGATTTCGCTCACCAACGCAAAGCTGATAAAAGAGGTCAGAGACCTCTTCGAGTCGCTCATCCGCGTCATGGCTACGGCGGTGGACGCCAAATCGCCCTACACCGGCAACCACGTGCAGCGCGTCGCGAAACTCAACACCCTGCTGGCGGAGGAGATAAACGCCTGCGGCGAGGGCGTTTTCGCCGGAGTGCATTTCACCGAAGACCAGATGAGCGAGATTCGCATCTCCGGCTGGCTCCACGACGTAGGCAAGATAACCACGCCGACCTGGGTCATGGACAAATCCACCAAGCTCCAGACCGTCTTCGACAGGATCGAGCTGGTAAAGAGCCGCTTCACGGCGGCCGTACTCGAAGCCGAAGCGCGGGCGCTCCGCGCTTTTGGGGCGAGAGTCTCGGGCGACGGCGAAAAGGTGGAGGAAAGCCCGGAAATGGCGAGGGCCAAAGAGGAGACCGAAGCCCTCATGGCCGATTACTCTTTTATAGAGAGTGTGAACCAGCCAAGCGAGTTCATGAGCGACGAGATGCTGGCGAAACTGAATGATATCTACAGGCGAAGGTCGGGGGTGGTAAGCGGCGGTGGGCCTCTTTTGACCGCTGAGGAGACGCTGAACCTGTCGATCCGCAAGGGGAGCCTCAACGAGCACGAGATAGCCCTAATGCGCCAGCACGTCGTCGATACCGCCAAAATCCTCGCCGAGGTACCCTTCGACAAGACCGGAAAACTAAAAAACGTCCCGGTTTACGCCGCCCAGCACCATGAAAAGCTCAACGGGACCGGCTACCCCCGGGGAATCGCCGAAACCGACCTTCCGCTCCAGTCGCGCATCCTTGCGGTAGCGGATTTCTACGAGGCTCTCAGCGCGAAAGACCGCCCCTACAAAAAGCCCATGCCCCCGGAAGTAATCTACAGGATTATGAAGAGCTGCGGAGAGCATGGGGAGCTTGACCCGAAGATCGTGGAGCTTCTCTTCGAGAGGGGGATCCACGAAAAGTTCGAGGAGCTTTACGAGAGGGAAAAGGGCGCGGGGCGCAGGAGTACCGACGGTATCTGAACCGCCGGAATCCCTGCCCATCCCTAAAAGGTATTATTGGGTTTTTTGCGCCTTCATGCTTTCCCGGAAGGTTTCCGAGATGTGAGGCAGGGTCGATTCAAGCCAGGAGGGCTCTTCGTCCAGCATGTTCACGTCCTCGGGAGTAAGGGTCGTGCCTCCCGTCACCCGGAGAACCTCGTCTATCGCCGTAAGCCCCTTTAGCGCCTTCTCGAACCCGTCAAAGAACATCGGTCTGTAGCCCTCGGGGAACGCCGCCCTCTTTAAAGCCTTGACGGAGGTTTCGGGATTTATCATTTCAGTGACCTTTTCGGTGAAGGGAAGGCACTCGTAAATGCCCACCCTTCCGATAAAGCCGCTTCCACGGCAGAGCGGACAGCCCTTGCCCTTGTAGAAGGGCGGAGGATTCTGCGGGTCTATGAGGCTTCCCAGCCTCGAAATGGTGTAGCTGTCAATCACCGCCTCCACCTTGCAGCTCTGGCAAATCCTTCGCACCAGTCTCTGCCCGACCACGCAGATTACCCCGGCCGTTATCAGAAAGTGCTCCACCCCCAGATCGAGGAGGCGCACCACGGCTGAGGGCGCGTCGTTGGTGTGAAGGGTCGAAAGGACCAGGTGGCCGGTCTGCGCGGCCTGAATCGCTATCGTGGCGGTTTCCTTGTCGCGTATCTCTCCCACCATCACTATGTCGGGATCCTGCCGGAGTATCGCCCGAAGGCCCGAGGCGAAGGTTATCCCCGCCTTGGGCAGTATCTGCACCTGATTCACGCCGTCGATATGGTACTCCACCGGGTCCTCTACGGTTATTATCTTCACGGTGGGCTCGTTCAGGATATTTATGCCCGCGTATAGGGTAGACGATTTACCGCTTCCCGTCGGGCCGGTGACCAGTATTATTCCCTGCGGGGTTTTAAGCGCGTTGATAAAAAGGCCGTACTCCCGCTGGGCGAAGCCGAGGGTTTCAAGGACCATAGCCGTGCGGTTCGGGTCGAGGATACGGACGGTCACGCTCTCCCCGTGAGTCGTGGGGATTGTCGATACGCGCAGATCGAGGGTCTTTTCGCCGAAACGCACCTGCGCCTTGCCGTCCTGCGGCTTCCTGCGTTCGGAAATGTCCATGTTGGAGAGAATTTTTATCCTTGAGACAATCGCCGGATGGAGTTTTGCGTCAACGGTCATGGCGACCCGGAGAATTCCGTCCAGCCTGTAGCGCACCACCACCGAATCGGTGCTCGGCTCGATGTGGACGTCGCTCACGCCAATCTCGATAGCGTCGGCGAAGATGGCGTTGACGAGTCTTATGAGAGGGGGCCGCTGGGAGATCGCAGCAAGACTCTGGATATCCTCTATGGCCTCCTTGGGCTGGGAGACCTCCAGAAATTCCACTCCCTTGTCGTGGATAGCGTTAGCGGTGTCACCGGCCTTGAGGCTCCCTATGTTGGGGACGTTGACCTCTATCGCTTTTACGATCTCGCTCTCCGGCGCGACCGCTAGGGTCACCTTCATCCTCGTGGCGAAACGTATCTCTTCGAGGGCGTATTTTTCGAGGGGATCGGCCAGGGCGACTGTAACCGTGTCCCCGGTGACCTCGATGGGGAGGGCGCGAAGCCGGTAGATCAGGTTGCGGGGCAAAAGCCCTGTGACTTCAAGGGGAAACCGCTTGTCCCGAAGATCCACGAGAGGCAGCCGAAGCTGGCTTGAGAGCGCCTTGGCTATCGCCACGTCGTCGGCGGCTCCCATCGCGACGAGGACTCGTCCCAGCCTCTTTCCCGGAGTTCTCTTGCCTATGTCGAGGGCGGCTGTGAGCACTTCCTCCGATATCACACCCGCTTCTATCAGAACCTCACCTATGCGTTTTCTCAAATCGGTCCTCTCCGGCGACGGCGCGGCCAGGGAAAAAAAACTCGTTAGTTTAAAATATACTGCAATTTTCGGATTACAATTTTCTTCGGTGATTTCAGGTGCTAAAAAATATTTATTTTATCTTTGTGAACCGGAGGAGTCATGAGAAAAGTCGCTATAGTTTACACCACCCAGACGGGCGAAACGGGAAAGCTGGCAAAGGCTATCGCCGAGGGGGTCGCCCTCGCAGGAGGAGAAGCGAGGCTCTTCAAAATGGAAGATCTTTCGGATATCCTCGAACTCGAAAGGTTCGACGCTCTTGCTGTGGGCACTCCCACGCAGGAGGGGAAAGAGGTCCCGGCGGCGCGTGAGTTTCTGGAAAAGCTTATCGCCTCCTCCATAAAGGGCAAATACGCCGGTGCTTTCGGCTCCTGCGGCTGGAGCGGCGAAGCCCCCTATATCGTAGCTCTCTACCTCGAAAGGGATTGCTCCATGAAAATGGCCTCGGAACCCCTCAAGGTGCAGCAGGGGGTAAGGGACAGCGGCCTCGACGTGGCGCGGGCTTTCGGAATGAAGATGGTATTCGGGGGCTGACCCCCTGGGAGAAAAATGATGAAGGGACTCAAAGGCAGCAAAACGGAAAAGAATCTGCTCAAGTCTTTCGCGGGCGAGGCGCAGGCGCGAAACCGCTACACCTACTACGCGAGCGCGGCGGTAAAGGAAGGCTACATGCAGATAGCCGCGATCTTCGAGGAGACCGCCAATCAGGAAAAGGAGCACGCCAAGAGGTTTTTCAAGTACCTCAAGGGGGGCGATCTCGAAATTACCGCCACCTATCCGGCGGGGGTGCTCGGCAACACCCTTGAAAATCTCATCCACGCCGCCAACGGCGAGCTTCTGGAGCACTCCCGCCTCTACCCGGGGTTCGCCGCCGTCGCCAGAGAGGAAGGGTTTCTGGAGATAGCGGAGCTTTTCGACTACGTCTCCGTCGCGGAGGTACACCACGAGGAAAGGTACCGCGCCCTCGCCGAAAACATCGAAAAGGGAAGGGTCTTCAAGCGCGACAAAAAGACAAGATGGCGCTGCCGCAACTGCGGCTATTTTCACGAGGGGGAGGAAGCCCCGGAAAAATGCCCCGCCTGCCTCCATCCGCAGGCCCACTTCGAGGCCTTCCACTGCGAGAACATCGGGTAAAAAACGGACTTTTCAAAAACAGAAAGGGGCTTCCCGCTCGGGAGGCCCCTTTGTTTTTTCAATCGTGCGAGACCGCTTACTTCCCGCCGATCTTCAACAGGTAGTCGGTGATGATTTTGGCGTCGGCGTCGCTTATGAAACCAACTTTCTTGCTCATCATCAGCTTTACAGTATCCGCCAGAATCTTCGGATCTTTCGAGACCGCCGCGGATTTCTCGGTCGGGTGACAGTTGCCGCACTTTTCCTCGAAAAGTTTCTTCGCCGGGTCCAGCTCGGCGGCCAGCGCGCCCGTGAAAACAAAGGCCAAACCCAAAACAAACGCAGGAATAAGAAATTTCTTCATGATTCTCTCCTTGTAATGCGCCGCTAAAAGGGGTTGCCTTTATTTTATCACCACGGCGGGGGCCGTCAAAAAATACGGCTCAGCCGCACCCGCCTCCGTCGCCGCCGCACCCGGAGCTTTTGCGGCAACCCGAGGCAGACCGCTTTTTAAGCGCTCCGAGCCCCTTCCCCTCGTAGACCGCGCTAAGGCCCATATCGATAAAGCCGCTCATTTCAAGGAGGGTAAGTCCTTCCGCTTCCAGAACGGCTTCGGGGACCTTCCCGAAACCGCTTACCAGCACTGCCCGGCAGTCGGAGAGAATGGAGGCCAGTTCCTTCCAGCGTTCGACGTTGCCGCCGCTTGGGGGAGCTTTTCTGGTTTCGACGAGTTTGAACCCCTCCGGGGCCTTGGACCATATCTGGAAGGAATCGGCCTCGCCGAGGTGCTGGTTGATAAGGAGTCCTTCCCTTGTCGCGACCGCGACGTTGGGGCGGTTTCGGAGGTCGATAGGTATTATCTCGGCGCACTCCTTCAGGTAGGGGCCGAACTCGCGGGAGCGGTCCTCTCCCAAAAGTCCGGCGGCGTCCGCCCTGCACCGCCTGCAATGTCTCATCTGCGGGAGGAATTTTTCCGCTTTGGCGCGGGCCGCCTCCATCATTTCGGGAGTGGGCTCCAGGACGTTCTCGAAGGGAGTGCCCGCCACCGGGGCCATCGGCATGACGTTCAGCACGTCCACGCCGAGGGAGGCCATCTTCTCGGCGACCGCTTCGACGTGATGGTCGTTCACGCCGGGGATGAGGATCATGTTGACCTTCACCTTCAATCCCTTTTCCTTTACCGCGCGGATTCCTTCGAGCTGGCGTTCGAGGAGGTATTCGGCGGCCTCCCTGCCACGGCGGATTACCTTGCCGTCGCGCACCCAGGCGTAGATTTTTGCGCCGATTTCGGGATCGACTGCATTGACAGTAACGGTGACGTGGGTCACGCCGCTTTCCGCGATCTCGCCGGCGTACTTCGGCAGCATCAGGCCGTTGGTGGAAAGACACCCGATGATGTTGGGATTTAATTTTTTAGCCTCGCGAAGGGTGCCGAAAGTCTCCTCGGGATTGGCGAGAGGGTCGCCGGGGCCGGCTATGCCCACCACCGAGATTCTGGGCTCTTTCGCGAGGATTCCCGAGAGGTAGATTCCCGCCTGCGCCGGAGTCAGGACGGCGGTGGAGACGCCGGGGCGGGATTCGTTAACGCAGTCGTGGCGGCGGTCGCAGTAGCCGCACTTTATGTTGCACTGGGGCGCGACCGGCAGGTGGACGCGGCCGCAGACGCCTTCGGAACTCTTGTCGAAGCAGGGGTGTTTGACTGTTTTTGGCTGTGCGTTCATGTTTTACCTCGATCCTCGGCCGCAAGATTAAAGATAGGAGTAACCCACGGCATTATTTTGCTGTTCGCGTTCCAGAAGGGTGTTGACGATCCGGTCGTAAAAGCCCAGCGCGCCCGAGTAGCCGACGTGGAGGGTTCTTTGCCCGCCGAAGCGGTCGTGGATGGGAAAGCCCATCCGTATGAGCGGTACGTCCAGCTTCTTTGCTATCTGGTATCCCTTCGAGCTTCCCACCAGAAAACCGGGCGAAAGCTCTTCGGCAAGGAGGGCTATCTCGTCGAAATCAGCGCCGGAAGCGATCTTTACCGGCTCAAGCAGAAGGTCCTTCGTCACCGCCCCGATAACTTCGCCGAAGCGCTTTCCTTCCGCGCCGGTGGCGCAAAGTACGGGCTGCACTCCGATCTCGGAGAGGAAGGAGACGAACCCTACTGTCAGGTCCTCGTCACCGAAAACGGCCGCCCGGCGTCCTGAAAGATACTTGTGGCCGTCAACGTAGGCGTCTATGAGACGGCCCCTGTCCGTGACGTAACTTTCGGGCGCCGGGCGGCCGGAAATCAGCGACAACGCTTCAAAAAAGGCGTCGTTTTCACGAAGTCCGACGGGCGTGCCCAGCCGGAAGAAGGGTACGCCGAAGCGGTCCTTCAAAAGCTCCGCCGGTGTCGCGCCCGAAAGCGTCCTTCCGAGCTCGATGCTGAAGGCGCTTCTTCCCATCGCGGCGATTCGCTCCACGGGGGTTCCGCCGGGCGTAAGAGCTCTGTATTCGGCTACCGCGGGGCCGTCGAGGGTCTCCGAGTAGTCGGGAAGGATTATCGGGTCGAGGCCGAAATCGCGCAGTATCAGGGCGAGGTGGCGGATGTCCGCCGGAGAGAGAAACCCCGGGAAGAGGTTGACCTGAGCCGGAATCTTTTCGCCGCCCTCGACCGCAAGGGCGTCGGTCAGCGCGAGAACCGCCGCGTGAAATCCCTCGACGTGGTTTCCCTGATAGCTCGGCGTCGAAACGCGGACTATCCTGGTCTTTTCGCCGGGGTTTTCCCGTTGGTATTCGCCGACGATCGCTCTTACGTCGTCACCTATCGTCTCGGTGAGGCAGGTCGTGGCGACGCCGATGAGTTCGGGGGAGTATTTCCTGATGACGTTCGTGAGCGCTTCCTTGAGATTGGCGGCTCCGCCGTAAACCGCTTCCTTTTCGCCCAACGAGGAGGAGGCTATGTCCACCGGCTCTCTGGTGTGGCTTATGATGTAACGGCGCATGTAGGTGGCGCAGCCCTGCGAGCCGTGGAGGAGCGGGACAGCTCCCCGGACGCCCTTGAAGGCCATGCAGGCCCCCAGCGGCGCGCAAACCCTGCAAGCGTTGGTTGTCGAGACGTAGCCGGTGTTACCCATTTTCGCCCCATTTCCGGGGCACGAAGCGCCAGACGGGGCTCATCACCGTGCGGTGTATCTCGGCGGCGAAATTCTCCATCCCCTCGAACCCTTCGAGGGCGATCTTCCGCTCGTGGTTGTGGTCGCAAAAGCCTATGCCAAGCTTGTAGGCTATTGGGCGTTCCTTAACGCCTCCGACCAGCACGTCCACGCCCTTTTCCTTGATGAACTTGACGAGCTCCAGCGGGTTGGCGTCGTCCACTATGACCGTCCCCTCGTCCGCCACGCTGTGAAGCTCCTCGTAATCCTCGCTGGTTCCCGTCTGGGAACCGGCCATCACGACCTGCATACCCAGAAGGCGGAAAGCCTTGATGAGGGAAAAGGCCTTGAAAGCGCCGCCGACGTAAAGGGCGGCTTTCTTGCCCGTGAGGTCTTTGCGGTAGCGCTCCAGCGCGGGAAGTATCTTTCCGATCTCCTCGCGGACGAGTTCCTGCGTGCGCCGGACTATGCCGGGGTCTTTCGGGGCGAAAAAATCGGCGATGTCGTAAAGAGCCTGGGCCATGTCCTCGATGCCGAAGTAGGAGACCCGAAGGATCGGAGTCCCGTACTCGTCCCGCATCAGCTTCGCGAAATCCATCGTCGAGCCGGAACACTGGACGACGTTCAGAGCCGCCCCGTGGGCCCGGCGAAGATCCTCGACCCTTCCGTCTCCGGTGACGTTGGCCACTACCTCGACGCCCATCCTTTCGAGGTACTTGCGCACTATCCAGATCTCTCCGGCGAGGTTGAAGTCCCCGAGGAGGTTTACCGAGACGGGGGAGATGTTGTCCGTGGGACCGCTTCCGACGAGGCGGAACATGGCGCGGCAGGCGGCGTTGTAGCCGGCGCGCTTGTTGCCCTTGAAGCCTTCGGACTGAACCGGAATCACGGGAATTTTCTTTTCCGCTTCGACGCGGCGGCAGACGGCTTCGAGATCGTCGCCGATGATGCCGACGATGCAGGTCGAATAGACGAAGGCGGCTTTCGGCGAGTGGCGGTCGATGAGCTCGACGAGGGATTTGTAGAGCTTCTCCTCGCCGCCGAAGATGATGTCCTTCTCGCGAAGGTCGGTCGAAAAGCTCAGGCGGTGAAGCTCGGGGCCGGAGGAGAGGGCTCCCCTTATGTCCCAGGTGTAGGAGGCGCAGCCGACGGGGCCGTGGACGAGGTGGAGGGCGTCGGCTATCGGGTAGAGCACGACTCTAGCCCCGCAAAATACGCAGGCGCGCTGGCTCACCGCACCGGCAAGGGAGGGCTTGTCGCACTCGATGGCGAACTCCCCGGTTCCCTTTTCCCGGATCTGCCCTTCCCTTTCCTTTAAAATCTCTTCGGCTGCCATTTTCTTTTCCTGACTTTAGGGATGAAGTTCCCCTGGGGTCGCCCCCAGGGGACTTCTTTCAGATAAGGTAATCCCCGGCGGTTTCGCCGGCTTCAAGCGCGTCGAGGATGGTGTCTATCGCCTCCTCGTCCACCTTGCCGTACCAGTCGCCCTGCGGGTAGACCACCATAACGGGGCCGTGGTCGCAGGCTTTGAGACAGCTTGTGGAAGAGACCATCGCATCGAGGCCCCTGTCGATTATCTCAGACTCCAGGTAGGGGAGGAGGGCCAGCGACCCCTTCTGGTGACAGACGCCCTTGGCTTCGGCGCCGCGGAAACTGCCGCAGACGAGTATGTGAAACTTGGGTTTTTCCACGGTCAGCCTCCCTGGTTCCCGGCCATTTCGCTGATGGCCGCGTCGCCTGTCTCGTAGGTGCGAACGCGCATGGCGTCCATCACAGGCAGTACGAAAATCTTTCCGTCACCGGCGCTCCCGGTGGAGTTGGCTTCGATTATGGTTTTGACCACGACGGGTACCGCTTCGTCGGGGACCACGAGGCTTATCATGCGTTTCGCGATGAGGCGCGGCGGGGCGGTAAGCCTGTCCAGAACCTCGGGGATGGGGTCGGTCTGGGTGGAGGCGGCCTTCACGACCTCGTAATCCACCGGTTTGCTGCCGCGTCCCATCACCCTCACCGCCGTCATCGAGGGGTAGCCCGCCTGAACCAGCGAAGCCTTGGTCTGGTTGATCTTGTTCATCCGTATTACGGCAAGAATCTCTTTCATTTTTGACCCCTGTCCTTATGCTTCGCGGGTGCCGCTGGAGACGGTGTAGACTTCGTCAACCGGGCTGACGAAGATCTTGCCGTCGCCGTAGGCTCCCTTTTCGCCGGTGCGGGCGGCGCGGGTGATGGCCTTGAGGAGGAGCTCCTTGTCGGATTCGTTGACGACCGCCATCAGCATCTCCTTAGCCAGTTCGTCGTAGGTGACTTCGCCTACCTTGAGGCCCCTCTGCTTGCCGCGGCCGGTGACTTCCATCTTGGTGACGGCCGGGTAACCGGCGTCCATCAGGGCCTGCATTACGGCGGCGGCTTTTTCGGGGCGTACAATTGCTCGTATCATCAGCATCTTGATTCTCCTTGGGGCCGGCGCTTAGCCGAAGAGCCCGTAATCCATTAAGAGTTTTTCGAGTTCGGGGATTTCGAGGGGAGTCGGTATTACGAACATCTGGTTTTGGTCGATCGCCTTGGCGAGGTTGCGGTAGTGATCGGCCTGCTCGTCGGCGGGATCGAATTCGATGACCGTCTTGCGGTTGATCTCGGCGCGCTGGACCAGGTTGTTTCTCGGGACGAAGTAAATCATCTGGGTGCTGAGCTTTGCGGCCAGAGCCTCGATCATCTCCTGCTCGTTGTCGACCAGGCGGCTGTTGCAGATGAGGCCGCCCAGGCGGACGCCGCCCGCGTCGGCGTACTTCTTGATGCCCTTGCAGATGTTGTTGGCGGCGTACATGGCCATCATCTCGCCGGAGACGACGATGTAGATTTCCTGCGCCTTGCCCTCGCGTATCGGCATGGCGAAACCGCCGCAGACAACGTCGCCGAGAACGTCGTAAAAGACGTAGTCGATATTCTTGTCTTCGTCGTAAGCGCCGAGGGCTTCGAGGAGGTTGATCGAGGTGATGATGCCGCGTCCGGCGCAGCCGACGCCCGGCTCGGGGCCGCCGGATTCTACGCAGATGGTGTTGCCGTAACCGTCCTTGCAGACGTCTTCGAGCTCAACTTCCTCGCCTTCCTCGCGAAGGGTGTCGAGGACGGACTTCTGGGCGAGGCCGCCCAGAAGGAGTCTCGTCGAGTCGGCCTTGGGGTCGCAGCCGACCACCATTACCTTCTTGCCCATTTCGGCCAGTCCCGCCACCGTGTTCTGTGTCGTCGTGGACTTTCCGATTCCGCCTTTTCCGTAAATAGCTACCTTTCTCATGGCCTTCTACCTTTCTTTATTAATCAGTTGGTCTTCTCTTGAATCACTGCACTACATTACGAGCTCAAAGCTCTCTTCCGGCGAATCCCTGTCCTTGCGGTCCAGAATCGCGTCAAGCATCTTTTCTACAAGGCGCATCGCGCCGCGGTAACCGACGGTCGGGAAGAGGATGTGTCCGATTCTGTCCATCAGGGGGAAGCCGTGGCGGATAAGGGGGATGTCCTCGTCGCGGGCGATGTACTTGCAGTAGGTGTTGCCGATGATGAGATCGACTCTCTCGTTCTTGATGAGCTGGTGGAAGTAGTACATGTCTCCTCCGGCCTTGACGTTTACACTGTGGCCGGTCTCGGAGACGATCTCCTCGATGCGGCGCTCGAAGGCCTTGCCCGGAGTGCCGGTGACGACGTGGACGGGTATCATGCCGAGGGTCACGCAAAACTCGGTGAGAGCGACGAGCTGGTCGGGGTCGCCGGAGAGCGCGACCTTCTTGCCGTGGAGGTACTGCTCCATGTCGGCGATTACGTCGATGAGCTGGCCTCTTTCCACCGTCACCGCGTCGGGAACCTCAACGCCCGCGACCTGGCGGAGCGCATCTATGAAGCGGTCGGTGGCCAGAAGGCCGATGGGAAGGTCAAGAATCCTTGAGGGAACCTTGCACTTGGAGTCGAGCGCCTCGGCGGCGGGCTTTGAGGCCTCGTAGCCGAGCGCTAGGGTTGCGAGGCTGTCGCCGGTGGAGGCGAGCTGGGCCGTGGTGACGCCGCCCTCGGGGAACATCCGGTGATGGCCGGTAAGGGGGGCGTTGAGGACGCCGGAGGTGTCGGGGAAGAGGATGACATCCGCCCCCACCGCCGCCGAAAGCCTCTTGATTTCCGCCATGTCGGCGGGCTCGACGAAGCCGGGAACAACGTTTACCTTGCCGTTCGGGGTTCCGCTCTTCTTGGCGAAGTAGTCAACCAGAGCCTTCGTCATGTTGGCGAAGCCGGTTACGTGCGAGCCGACGTAGCTGGGGGTGTTGGCGTGGATGACACGCTTGCCCGCAGGTACGAAACCCTTTTCGGTGGCCTGATGGACGAAGGAGGGGACATCGTCGCCTATCGTCTCCGAGAGGCAGGTGGTGTGAACAGCTATCACCTCCGGCTCGTAAAGGGCGAAGATATTCTGTATGGCCTGGGTCAGGTTCGCGCCGCCGCCGAAGACCGAAGCGCCTTCGGTGAAGGAGCTGGTGCCGGCCATTACCGGTTCTTTGTAGTGGCGGGTAAGGGTGGAGCGGTGGTAGGCGCAGCACCCCTGCGAGCCGTGGCTGTGGGGGAAGCAGTTACGGACGCCGAGCGCCGCGTACATCGCTCCGATGGGCTGGCAGGTCTTTGCCGGGTTTACCGACAGCGCCTGCCGTTCGGTTATTTCCGGGTTGGTATGGCGAAGAAGCATTTTTATCTCTCCTTTTGGTTTCTTTTCAGGCCGCTGCGAATTCGGCGGTGATTTCCGGGTTTACCTGCCAGGGGGCCTTGATGTGGCGCCAGATGCGGGTAGAGGTCATGCGGTCGATGTCACGGTAAAAGTTGATCGCACCCTTGAACCCGGCGTAGGGGCCGCCGTAATCGTAGCTGTGGAGCTGCTTTAAGGGCACGCCGCTCTTCTGGACCACGTACTTCTCCTTGATGCCCGCGCAAAATACGTCGGGACGCCAGAGCTCGATGAGCTTTTCGGTCTCGTGGTGGCTGATGTCGTCGATGGTGAGAGTGTTCTCCTCCATGTCCTTCATCATTCCCTCGTAGTCGTGCAGGCTTAGCCCCTCGGCGATGAGCTTCTTTATCTCCTCGTCGCTCTTTCTCGGAGAGAACTTTTCGGGGTCGGGGTGTACGTCAAGCTCTTCGATGTTACGGCTGTCGGCGTCCGGCTTGAGGGAGGGAAGCACGACGCGCCCCTCGTAGTCGTCGCGGTGGCCGAATTCGTAACCGGCGGCCAGCGTCTTCATGCCTATTTCCTTGAAAAGCTCCTGATAATGGTGGGCGCGGGAGCCGCCGACGAAGAGCATCGCGGTCTTGCCGGTGGTGCGGGCGGCGATATCGGCCGCAACCCTCTCGACCTCCGGCATTTCCGAGGCGATGACCTTCTCGACAAGAGCCTTCAGGTCCGGGTCGTCGAAGTACTGGGCTATCTTGCGAAGAGACTTTGCTGAAGCCTCGGCGCCGATGAAATTGACCTTTATCCACGGGATGCCGTACTTGGTCTCCATCATCTCGGCCACGTAGTTGATCGAGCGGTGGCACATGATGCAGTTGAGGTCGGCGGTGTGGGCGCTGGCGAACTGGTCGTAATCGGCGTTGCCGCTGAAGCTGGCGACCAGCGTGATGCCGCAGGCCTTCAGGAGGCGTTCGATCTCAAAAGCGTCGCCGCCGATGTTGTACTCTCCCAGCATGTTGATCCTAAACTTGCCCGGTACGCCCTCTTCCTTGGTGCCGACGACGTGGGCGAAGATGCCGTTGTTGGCGATGTGATGGCCCGCCGACTGGCTGACGCCCTTGTAGCCCTCGCAACTGAAAGCGAAGACGTTGATGCCGAGTTCCGCCTTCATGTCGCGGGCGACGGCGTGAACGTCGTCGCCGATGAGGCCGACCGGGCAGGTCGAACAGATCGCTATCGCCTTGGGCTGGAAGAGGCCGTAGGCCTCGCGGACGGCCTCCTTCAGCTTCTTCTCGCCGCCGAAGACGATGTCGGACTCCTGCATGTCGGTCGAGAGCGCGTAAGTCATGTAGTTCGGCGACTCGGGGGAATCGGGAAGGGTCTGGTTGCGGCGGGTAAGCCAGCTGTAGAAGCCGCACCCTATCGGGCCGTGGGTGATGGTGAGGATGTCGCGCACCGGCCCGAGGATAACGCCCTTACACCCCGCGTACGAACAGCCGCGCTGGGTGATGACGCCGGGAGTGGTTCTGGTGTTGGAGAGAATCTCCGGCACGGAGCCGTCGTCCTCGCAGGAATTGACGACGATCTGCTTCGCCCTCTTACGGGCGATCTTTGTCGGGAACTTATCTACGAGGTAATCTCTCACCTCTTCGGGGGTCGGCGGTTTTTGCGTCTTCTTAAACATTTCCGGGAGCCTCCTTGAGCCTAATGCTTTTTGGATGTGGTGTACGACTGGTTCGCCAAGACTAATAGCAACCGCCGTGCCACGGCCCCTTTACGGAAACCCGCTTTGACGCATCTACTCGATATGATTGGAATAATTAATTCGGAAGAAAAACAGGCCCCCTTATAACCGGCCGACGCGGGTACCCTCAAATTTGTAGGTTCCTACACTTTGGTGGGTTCAGACAAAGGAAGAGGGAATATTATGTAGGTCGTTTGAGCGTAGCGAAAGGCGACAAAACCTTAACCGTCATTCCCACGAATGCGGAAATCGAGGGGTAGTCGCGTAGGTCGCGCTTGAGGAACGAAAGCCGACAATACCTACTCGTCATTCTCGCGCGAAGCGCTAATGGGATGGTCGCCCCTTTCATCCGTTAAGTGGAACTTACCATTCCCACTTTGGCACTTTGATGCCGTCAGGGAAAGGGGCGACCATCCCATTAGCTCCCTTTTGTTTTTCTGCGTGAAGCCTCAGCCCCAGAGGGCGTCACGAAGGCCCGAGGAGCGCTCTACCCGCTTCTTCACACCGCTCACGAAGGAATCCCCTTCGCCCCACACCTCCACTTTCCTTTTCGCCCTCGTCATCGCCGTATAGAGAAGCTCGCGGGTAATCCCCGCCCTCTCTCCCGGCGGAAGGACGAGGAGTATCTCCTCGAACTCGGAGCCCTGGCTCTTGTGGACCGTCATGGCGAAGACAGTTTCGTGTTCGCCCAGCCTCGCCGGATGAAGCCCCCGAAGGCCCCCGCCGGGGCTCTGGAAAAAGACCCGAAGCTCGCCGCCCGCTTCCGGGTCGGACATCGTCACGCCCACGTCCCCGTTAAAGAGGCCCGCGTTGTAATCGTTTCTGGTTATCAGCACCGGTCTTCCCGCGTACCAGCGCTTTTGGGAGTCGATAAGCCCCCGCGACGAAAGCGCCCTCTCGATGAGAGAATTAATATCCTCGACTCCGTAGGGTCCTTTTCTTAAAGCGCAAAGCACTCTCCAGGAGGAGAACTCGGCCAGAGCTTCGCCGGGCGTTTTGGACCGGAGGAACTTCTCGAACTTCAAAAGCGCCAGCGCGGAGAGCTTGCGGTGAAAACCCGCTACCGGGGGAAGCTCCTCAAAGACGGCGTCCTCGCGGGAGCCGGAGGAAAGGAGGGCGAGAGCCCCTTCGCCGTCGCCCCGGTTGACCGCTCCGGCGCACTCGCCTATGCCGCTATCGACTTTGAAGCGGTAGCTCTTCCTGAGTATCGTTATCGCGTCGGAGAGGCTGTTTCCTCCCTCGCCGGTGGTTTCGACCCCGTCGCCGGAGACCTCTCGTATGAAACCGGCGAACCTGGGGGTAAACCCCTCCGCGCCCCCGGCCCCGCAGATGTCGCCGAGAACCGCCCCGGCCTCCACCGAGGCGAGCTGGTCGCGGTCGCCGACCAGCATCAGCTTCGCAGACCCCTTCAAAGCCCCGGCGAGGTGCGCCATGAGGGGAAGATCGACCATCGAGGCCTCGTCCACCACCACCAGGTCGTGAGCGAGGGTATTTTCCGGCCCGTGGGCGAAGGAACCCGCCAGATTTCCGAAACCGAGGAGCCTGTGCAGCGTGAAGACCTCCCTCGGAATAGCGTTTTTCACCCACTCCGGGCAGTCGATACCTCCGACGGTGGCCCGTATCGCCTCTCCCAGCCTTCCGGCGGCCTTGCCGGTGGGAGCGCACACCGCTATCTTCAGCGGCCTGCCGTTAAGTTCCAGAATCAGCGCCAGCGCCTTCACCACGGTGTGGGTCTTCCCCGTTCCGGGGCCGCCTGAGATAACGGAAAAGCGCCTCGTGGCGCAGACGAGGGCTGCAACGCGCTGGAGATCGGGATTCTCGCCGCTAGCGGGGAAGAGCCGCCCGAGCGACGCTTTTAGAAGCGCCGTATCCGCGCCGGAAGGATTAAAGCAGCTCCCCTCGCCCACGAAACGGGCGAGAGAGGTCTCGTACTCGTGGTAACGGCGAAGGTAGAGGCGGCCCTTCGCGTCGAGAATGAGGGGTTTCCACTCTCCGGGCTCTCCCGCGACGCCGCTTTCCAGCAAAATCCGGGTCCATTCCCCGAAGGGCGGCGCGCTCTCGCCGTTTTCAAGGACAGTCGAAGCGTACTTCTTCAACTCCACGCAGACGTTGCCCCTGTCGACCTCACGCGAAACCAGCATCGCCGCCAGCCCGGCCTCTCTGGACGCCCCGGGGGAAAGGCGCAGCAGCAAATCGGCAAAGCGCCTCGCCAGAGGGGAGAAGGCGCCTTCGGACTCCTGAAAGGAGAATTCGCCGTTCACGCTTCACCTCCCCGGGTGAGAAACTCCGCGAGCCCCTCCACGAACTCCCTCGTCGGCCTGGAGCGGTGAAACCCCTGCCCCGGCGAACCGCCCGCGCCCCTGATGAAGGCGTAGACGATCCCGCCGAAATGGGTGTCGTAGTCGTAGCCCGGAAGGGTCCTTCGCAAGTGGAGGTGAAGGGCCACGGCGTAGAGGTGCGACTGGAAAAAGTAATAGTTCCCGGCCATCGCCCTTTCGAGTTTCTCGGGTATATAGGCTTCGGGCGAGTTTCCGAGGTGGTTGGATTTCCAGTCGAGCAGGTAATACCTTCCTTCGCGCCGGAAGACGAGGTCGATGAACCCACGGAGAATTCCCTTTACCGGCGAAAATTCCAGTTTTTCCACGAGTTGCGGGATTTGGGGCGAAAATCCGCCGCCCCCGTGCTTCTCATACCAGCGCGAGAGGTCCCTTACGGTAATCCTGCCGAGGCGGATAAGAAACTCCACCTCGTTCATCCGGTCACGCTCCAAAAGTCCCCGGAGGGTCAGCCCGTCGCCGCCCATGACGGCGTTGACGGTCCTGTTCACGGTTTCGGCCACCACCCCGCTCCACGCGGTCGAAAACCCGTAGAAATCGAGTTTTCCGGCGGCAAGGTCGAGCAGCTCGAGCGTCGTCTCCCCCCCGTAACCGGCGATCTCGAAGATGGAGTGGAAAAGATCGCCCGCCTTCGCCCCCTTCGGGAAGGCGAAGATATTCCTCCGGCCACCCTCCTCGCCGCCGGTCTTTGTCTCTGCCTCCCGGCCGAGGTAGTCGCGGTCGGGCAATTCTTCGGTGTGGGCTCTTCCCGAGGAAAGGGCGGAAAAGCTGGTCACCGACCATTCGCTCGCTATGGTTCCCCTGAACGCGGGCAGCGAGAGCCCGGTCTTAACGCCGGTTTCCCCCGGAAGAGGCTCGCCGGAGGGTTCCGGCATCGGCGTTACCGCAATCCTGCCGCCGGACCGCTGCGACAAGCTTTCAAGGTCCGCCAGCATCTCATCGTCGGAAAGATCCTTTTTGCCGCCGGAGGTCTTTGCCGAGGGGTGAAAGAGACCGTTCAGGGCGCGGTCCCCGGCCTCCTTGAACCCTCCCCAGACGAGGTAGAGACCGGCGGAGGCGCGCGTCAGGGCGACGTAGAGAAGGCGCATCTCCTCGGCGAAATCCTCGCGTCTTTTCCGCTCCCGGTGTTCTTCCAGTAGCGGGCTGCCGAGGTCCAGAATCACCTTTTGCGGGTCCGCCTCGTCGCGGCAGGCCACCTCCGCCTCCTTACGGCGGCTTGAGGAGTCCCAGACAAAGGGGCAGAAGACCACCGGATATTCCAGCCCCTTGGCCTTGTGGATCGTTATTATCCTCACCGCCCGCTCGTCGGTCTCGATGCGAAGCTGGTGCTCGCCGGAGGGGTTCTTTCCGGGGTCCGCGACCTTCGACGAGAGGTACTTTATGACCCCCTCGACCCCCAGCTTCTCCTCCTCGTCCGCCTTTTCCAGCAGCTCCACGCACTGGAGGAGGTTGGTGAGTCTTCTTTCGCCGTCCGGGAAGGAAAGGAGGTTTTGCCGGACCTTTTCCGCCGAGAGAAAGTTCCTCGCCATCGCGACGAAACTCTTGTTTCGCCACTCTTCCCTGTAGGAGTAAAACCGCTCCGCAAGCCCGAACCACTCGCTCGAACTCCCCTCCATACGGGCGATCAATCCGCCGTCGCCCCCCAGGATGTCCGTGGCCAGCGCTCCCCTGGCGATCCGGGAATCGGCGGGGTTGGCTATCGCGTGAAGGATCTGCAAAAGCTCCCGGGGTTCGCGGCTCTCGAAGACGCTCTCATCGGTGCAGATGACCGAAGGGACGCGGCGGTTCGTCAGCGCGTCCTTCACCAGAAGGGCGTTCTTGTTGGTCCGCACCAGCACCGCGATGTCGCCGGGCAGGAGCGGCTCTCCTCCGACGGTAACCCTTCCTTCCCTGCCTCCCGAAAGGAGCCTGACAATCTCCCCCGCCACCGCAGCGGCTGCGGACTGCCTCCCCTCCAGCTTTCCTATCGGTTTTTCCTTTTCGCCCCTTCGCATGAACCACACCTTGAAGGGCGACTTATCCGGCTCGCCGTCGAATTCGAGGAGCTTGTGATCCCTGTCGGCGGGCGAGGCGGGGTGGAAGGGAATCCTCTCGTTGCCGAAAGGGCCGGGGGCGTTGGAGAAAACGGAGTTGACCGCTCCTATGAGATCCGGCGCGGAGCGCCAGTTGACGTCGAGAGTGTAGCTCCGCGAAGCCTCCGTCGCGGCGGCGATATAGGCGTTGACGTCCGCTCCGCGAAAACCGTAGATCGCCTGCTTCGGGTCGCCGATTAAAAAGAGCGGCCCCCCGCCGAAGACGGTCTTGAAGATTTCGTACTGTACCGGGTCGGTGTCCTGAAACTCGTCTATCAGGGCCGCCCGGTAGCGTTTCCGCAGGCTCTCGACGAGCCTTTCCCTTCCTTCGCCGCGTAGCGCGTCGCGAAGGTCGGTCAGAAGGTCGTCGAAGTGGCGGAGGTTTCTTTCCCCTTTCAGCTTTTTAAGCGCCTGCCTCGCCTCTTTGAGAGTCTCGGATTTCAGAAGAAGAAGCTCCCCTTCCAGCGCGTTCTCAAGCTCCCCCGCCGCCTCAATAAATATCCGGCAGAGGTCGAAGAGAGGATCCTGGGGCGCGTCGAACCCCTTCTTTACGTTCTTTTCGATGGAGGGTGTGGAAAACTTTTCGAGCTTGTCGGGCGGCTTTCCGGTTCCCCCTTCCCTGAGGTAGCGGTCAACGTCCAGGCCCCATTCCGGAATGCTGTCGGGCTTGTAGACGTTTCCCTTGAGGCAGCCGGAGCCGAGAAGACGGCAGGCTTCCTCGCGCCGCTCCTCCCAGAGCGTCCGGAACTCCTCGAAAACCCGGTTGAAGCGCTCCTCCGCCTGCTGGAGGGTGGTGCCGGTCAGCGAGGGGATCACCGTCAGCCCCTCCCTCGTCCCCCACCGGCCGACGAGGGAGAAAAGCTCCTCCGGCGCGGCGTTTTTCATGGCGTAGCGGGCGAAGAGAGGCGCGGCGGTGAAAATTTTCCGCCGCCAGAGGTCGTCAACGACTTCCCTTGTAGCCGAGTCCACGTCTTCCATCAGCTCGGCGTCGAAGGGGGAACCGCTCTCGAAGGCGCTCTCCGAGAGGGCGCGAAAGCAAAAGCCGTGAATGGTGTGTATCGCCGACTCGTCGAAGGAGCAGAGGGCGGACCAGAGCGCCCTTTTCGCCCGTTCGGGATCTTTGGAACTTGCAATGAGGGCCTTCAGGAAGGGGTCTTTTGTCTCCTTTCCGCCGAAGGCCCCGTGCGCCTCGCGAAGCCGCTCCCGTATCCTACCGCGAAGCTCTTCGGTGGCCGCTTCGGTGTAGGTTACTACCAGCACCTCATCGACCTTGTACCCTTCCTCGGCGACGAGCCTGCAATAGAGGGCGGCTATGGCGTAGGTCTTGCCGGTGCCCGCGCTCGCCTCGACGAGGTTCACCCCCGAAAGAGGGCAGGATTCGGGTTGGAGCCGCCCGCTCACGGCTTTTCCATGTGGTCGAGAAGGGGAAAGAAGAAGGTTTCGGCAATGGCCGCAAAATCGCCCGCGAAAGGGCCTGTCTCGCCGAAACAGCGCTGCATGTAGGGATCGAGTCCTTCCCCGGAGGTTTGCTCTTTCCCCTCCCACTTCTCCAGAGCAGCCTTAAAGGACTTTTCGGGCGTTTCCCCCTTTCGCACCTTCTTCGCGTACTCCAGGGAGGTCGAGGGAAAGAGATGAAGCGGTTCCATCCCTCCGCGAAGAAAGAGCGCGCCCAGGCTGTCGAGGAGGGCTTGAGCGCCGTCAACGGGCCGGAAGGAAATTTCCTTGTCCCGTGCCGTGAAAAAGGTCCGTTTGGGAGCAGCGGCGGTGTCCGCGGCGTTCCAGAGGAGGTGGCGCACCCAGCCTTCGACGATATCCTTGTCCCGCAGCTTGCCGGGCCGGTAGAGGAGAAGGCCGCCGGGAGTGACGCCGGAAAGCGGACCTGAAATTTCAATCTCCCCCGCCCTGACCGAAACTTCCAACGTAGAGGGAAGGGCTCCGCCCATCCGCTCCGAGACCTTGGCGGTCAGCAAGGCCGCCGATTCCAGAAGTTCGCAGTAAACCCCCTCCCCGGCGCTTCCGGGCGGCAGAAAGCCGCGCTTTCTGAGATGGGAAAGCTCTCCGGGACGGACCTCGCACCTGAGCCTTGCCTCGACCATCTCCCCGATGAGCTTGTAGTTCTCCAGCCCGGAAAGGGCGAAGGTCTCGCGGTCCTCCAGCCCTTCTTCCGGCCTCAAAAAGCGGAGGCCGAGCCTCCCGGTCATGAAAAACCCTGCGGGATTCAAAAAGAATTTAGTGAAAGAAGCGGGCGAGGCAATCCGCCACTCCGGTCCGGGGTCCGGAAGGGGCGAAGGGAGGAAGGAGGCGGGGGCCTTCCGCTCTCCCGCGAGGGCTTTCGCCCCCTCGAAATTTTCACGCGAGTAGCTGCGAAAAGCGCCGTCCTCGAAGTAGGAGGGGCTGAAACCCTGCAACCGCTCCCTTCTCACCAGTTTTTCCCGCACCTTCCCCTCTCTGGGGAGGCGAAACCCCTCCTCCACGGCGTCGACAAGCTCGCTCACCACCACCGAGGGCTGCCTTTCGGAGTTGTCCTGCGGCGACTGGCCGCAATAGCTGACGTAGAGGTTGTCCCTGGCGGAGAGGAGCAGTTCCAGAAAGAGGTAGCGGTCCTCCTCCCTCATCGAGGGGTCCTGCGGGAGACGCTCTTTTGCGAGGAGGTCGAACCCCTGCCTGCGCTCGGCGCGCGGGAAAACCGTGTCGTTCATCCCCAGAAGGGCGATTACCCTGAAGGGGAGGCTCCGGAAGGGCCGAAGGGCGCTGAAGGTGACGCGACCCCGCAGATACCCGCCCCCGGAACCGCTCTCCTCGAAATTTTTTGTCAGGAGGGTCCTCACGGAGCGAAGATCGACCGGCCCGGCGAACCCCGAAAGGCTTTCAAGTTCGGCCAGCTTTCCTATCGCCTGCCGAATCGTCCTCTCCTCGCCGAGCTCTTCCTCCCCTGCTTCGAGGAGGTTTCCGAAGGAGTCCAGCAGCGCCGCGCTCCACTCCGAAAGGGTCTTTGGAACCGAAAACGAATCGCCGCAGGTAAAGAGGAATTCGCAAAACTCGATGAGCCGCCCGAGGGTGCGGGATTCGCTCCCCTCGATCTCGCCGGAGGGCAAAATCCCGCGGAACTCCTCCCTCCCGCCGCCCATCGCGTAGCCGAGGAGGAGGCGGTCGAAAGCCGCGCGCCAGCTGTTCTCCTCGTAGGCGAAAGAGAGCTCTTTCTCGCGGTGGAGGGCGTCCCTGCCCCACCTGATCCTTGTGGCCTCAATCCACCCTTTTATCAGTTCCAAATCGCCCGCCTCGAACCCCCAGCGTTTCATGACCTCTTCGGTTTCGAGAATTTCGACCACCTCGGATACGGTGAAGCGCCCGGAGGGGAGTTCCAGAAAGCGTAGGAATATCCCGGCCAGTTTTCCGCCGGAGCGCGCGGAGCGGTCGGCGATGGTGTAGGGTATGCGGCGGCCTGGGTCTCTTTCGCCGCCGAAGACAGCCTCTATTATCGGGGCGTAGGTCTCTATGTCGGTCGCCGCCACCAGGATGTCTCTCGGCTCCAGCCCTTCCGTTTTCTCGAAGAGGCCGAGAAGGTAGTCGTGGAGGGTCTCCACCTCGCGCACCGGACCGTGGCAGGAGCGGATGTCGATAGAGTTGTCCTCTTCCGGCAAAACTCTCTTTTCCCCCGCTACGGTGGGGTCGGCGAGGTCGAGGATATCGCCCTGAATCATGGCGAGGAGCGAATCGCCACTGGGCTTCCGGAAGTACTCCTCCGCCTCCAGCCCCAGAGACAGGGCGCTCTCGAAGAACTCCCTTCCGGGCTTCCCGAGAGACGCCAGCAGCGGGTGCCCCCTCTCCATACCCAGTTCCTCCGGCGAGATTCCCGTTTTCGCGGCCAGCTTCGCCATCTCCTTCCCGGAGACGATGTCGCCCCAGTAGGCGCGGGATGGATTCAGAATGAAGAGATCGACCCGCATGAAGCGGGAGAGCGAGATGAGAATCTGAAGGCGTACCGGGGCCAGAAGGGCGGTGCCGAAGAGAGAAACCCGCTCGGGAAGAGCGCCCGGAGGCGGGACGAAGCCGTCGGGAAGGTTCGCCAGCCGCAAGAAGCGCGAAGCCTTGTCGCCGCCGGGGTATTCGCGCGCAAGCTCCCGCCAGAGTTCCCCCTGCCAGTCCCCTCCGGGATCTGCCTCCCACTCCTTCAATTTGCCTATGCGGAAGACCTGATAAAGCTCGAAGAGCTGGGCGAGTTTCCCGGAGAGCTGGAGCCGCCGGAAGAGTTCATCCCCCGCGCCGGTCTCGCCCGCCCGCGTGTACCCCCTCACCTCGGCGAAAGACGGTCCGGACTGAAGTTCGCCGATCTTCCTCATCAGCCGCCAGGTCATGACCTCGGGAGAGAAATACTCCTGCCGGGGTTCGCCGGGAAAGAGCGCGGCCTTTGCCTCCTCGAAGAAACCGTCGGGACTCAGGAAGGAGAAGTTCGTGAAGACGGAGCGCTTTTCGGCGAGATAGAGGGAGAGCCAGCGTCCGACGCCCCGGTTGGGCACTATTATCCGCTCGACGGCGAAGGGGTCCGCAAGCGGGGCCGCAACCACCCCGGAAAGCGCCTCGGCAAGAGGTTCCATGCGATTTCCCGCGTGAAGCGTAATCCCCGCCATGTCAGTTGATTTCCGTCGTTTGCGTGAGAATTCAGAAGGTCGCGGCACACCGCCGAAAGCCGATTCTAATTGCGGCAGTCGAGGGAGTCAAGGAAGGGGGAGATTGGGAAGGGTATGTAAATAGCTTTCAGCCAGATAAACAAAAACGCCGCCCCTTGGGGAACGGCGCCTTATGGTCTTTTATCTTTTCAATCCGGCAATCTATTTCGGCGAAGGGCAAGGAGTCCGCAGGGCGCGCGGTCGCAGGCAGTAGCGTGACTACGCCAAGACCCGCGCTCGAGAAACGACGCAGCCATTCGCCGAAAGAGGAAGCCGGACCTTACAGCAACGAGCGGATCACGTACTGCAGTATCCCGCCGTTCTTATAGTACTCAACGTCTATCGGCGTATCCAGCCGGACTTTCGCCTCAAAGGATTTCTGCTTTCCGGATATTTCCTTTGCAATGACGTTGATGGTAGCGCCCGCGTAGAGGGAGCCCAGCCCTTCTATGTCGTAGAATTCGGACCCAGAGAGGCCGAGGGTGGAGGCGCTCTGGCCGGGGAGGAACTCCAGCGGGAGGACGCCCATGCCGACCAGGTTGCTTCGGTGGATGCGCTCGAAAGATTCGGCGATTACGGCGCGAACGCCCAGAAGGCGCGTGCCTTTCGCCGCCCAGTCCCTGCTGGAACCCATGCCGTAGTCTTTTCCCGCCAGTATTATGAGCGGTGTCTTTTCTTCGGCGTAGCGCATCGCCGCGTCGTAGATTGACATCTCTTCGCCGCTCTTTAAGTGAACAGTCACGCCTCCCTCGGTGCCGGGGGCGAGGTGGTTTCGGAGGCGGACGTTGGCGAAGGTGCCGCGCATCATCACCTCGTGGTTGCCGCGCCGGGAGCCGTAGGAGTTGAAATCCGCGCGCGCGACCCCCTTCGATTCGAGGTAGAGGGCGGCGGGGCTTGTCTTTGCTATGTTCCCCGCGGGCGAGATGTGGTCGGTGGTCACCGAGTCGCCGAGGAAAGCCAGAACTCTGGCGCTCTTTATGGGCTCGATCTTTTTGGACTCCATTTGCAGGCCGGAGAAGAAGGGGGGATTGCGGATGTAGGTGGAGCTTTCGTCCCACTGGTATATCTCCCCTCCCACGGTCTTTATCGAGCGCCATTTTTCGTCGCCGGAAAAGACGTCTCCGTACTCTTTTGAGAACATCTCCGCCCCGACGTGCTTGCCCACGACGGCGTCTATCTCCTCGGGCGTCGGCCAGATGTCTTTAAGGTAAACCGGCTCGCCGTTGGGGTCCACGGCCAGAGGCTCGGTGTCGAGATCGATGTCTATCGTCCCCGCCAGCGCGTAAGCTATGACGAGTTGGGGGCTGGCGAGGTAGTTGGCGCGCACGAGGGGGTTTATGCGCCCCTCGAAGTTGCGGTTGCCGGAGACGACCCCCGCCACGACGAGATCGCCGCTTCGCACCGCCTCGGCTACCGGCGCGGGAAGGTCTCCCGAGTTTCCTATGCAGGTGGCGCAGCCGTACCCCGCGACGTGGAAGCGAAGGGCTTCGAGGTAAGGGAGGAGCCCCGCGCTTTCGAGGTAGCTTGTGACCACCCGCGAGCCGGGGGTGAGGCTGGACTTAACCCATGGGCGGGGCGAAAGGCCGCGCTCGACCGCCTTTTTGGCGACGAGGCCGGCCCCTATCATCAGCGCCGGGCTGGAGGTGTTGGTGCAGGAGGTGATGGCGGCTATCGCCACGCTACCGTGGGTCACTCTCGACCGGAAATCCCCCGTGTCGAAGGGAACGGCGAACTCTCCGTAGGTGTCTTCCCGCTTCCCCTCGCCCGTTTTGGGCTCCCCGCAGGCGACTACCGTCTTTCCGAAGCCCTTTTGCAGGTTTTGGGAAAAGTTTCTCTTCACCTCCCCGAGGGCGAGTCTGTCTTGCGGGCGTTTCGGCCCCGCCACGGAGGGAACGACCGAGCCGAGGTCGAGGGAGACCTTTTCGGAAAAGCGCGGCTCGAAATTCTTGTCGGCTAAAAAGAGTCCCTGTTCCTTTAAATAGCGTTCGGCGAGGTCCACCCTGCCCGGCTCCCTGCCGGTAAAGCGCAGGAACCGAAGGGCGACCTCGTCCACGGGGAAAAACCCCGCCGTCGCGCCGTACTCGGGGGCCATGTTGGCCACAACCGCCCTGTCGGGCAAAGAGAGGCTGTCGAGTCCTGGGCCGTAGAATTCGACAAGCTTCCCGACGACGCCGTGGGCGCGAAGCAGCTCGGTGACGCGAAGAACCAGATCTGTGGCGGTAACGCCGGGCCTCAGATTCCCCGTGAGCCTGACGCCGACCACCTTCGGCACCAGCATGTAGAGCGGCTGGCCGAGCATCGCCGCCTCCGCCTCGATGCCGCCCACTCCCCAGCCGAGGACTCCGAGGCCGTTTATCATAGTAGTGTGGGAATCGGTGCCGACGAGGGTGTCGGGAAGGACGACCGTTCCTTCCGCGTCCTTTCGTAGCGCGACCACTTCGGCGAGGTATTCGAGATTCACCTGATGACAGATGCCGGTGGAGGGAGGAACGACGCGGAAGTTTCTGAAAGCTCCCTGCCCCCACTTGAGGAACTCGTACCTCTCGCGGTTTCGCCGAAACTCCAGCTCGACGTTGTAATCGAGGCTGTGAAGGTCGCCGAAATGGTCTACCTGGAGCGAGTGATCTATCACGAGGTCGGCGGGGATGAGAGGATTTATCTTCTGGGGGTCTCCGCCGAGCCGCTTTACGGCCTCCCTCATCGCCGCGAGGTCCACCACCGCCGGGACGCCGGTGAAATCCTGCAGAAGAACCCTCGCCGGGCGAAAGGCGATCTCCTTCCCCGAGTCTACTTCGCTTTTCCAGCCCGCGAGGCCCGCGATGTCGCTCTCGGAGACGGTCTTGCCGCCGTCATACCCGCGAAGAAGGGATTCGAGAATTATCCGGAGGGTAAAGGGCATGGTGGATACGCTGCCGAGTCCGGCCTTTTCGAGGGCGGGAAGGCTGTAGAACCTTCCTTCCACATTTCCGGCGGCTATTTTCTTTATCGATGAAAACGGGTTCGTCATAGCGAATTTCTCCGGTATTCTTTAAACTGCGCTAGAATAGTTTTCAATATTGCGCTTGCGCATCGGGGTATTGAAGGGTACTAAAATTGTAGCGCAATGGCAACCGGAGGCTTTGGTTTTTCGTCTTCGAGGGAGTGTTTGATGAAAAGATTTCTTGCATTGCTTATCGGGGTTTTGGCTTTCGTCCCGGCTTCCTCGCTTGCGGCCGAACCTTCGGTCACAATCGAGCTGCCCTTCGACAAGGCGGTCCTTTCCACCAAATCGGCGATGGTGATCTATAAGGTTCCGCCGGGGTTCTCTCCTGTAGTCCTGCGGGGAGAAAAGGAGCAGTTCAAGGAAGGGTACAAGGTGCCCGGAGACGACGCCGACCTTGTCCACCTCCTCCTGCCGCTCAATGAGGGGCTTAACAAATTCACCTGGGTGGATCCTTCCAACGAACAGAGGATAAAATCCCTGAGCATTTACAGGATTCCCGCGTCCTCGACCAGAAAAGTGATGGATACGGCCGCCAAAACCTTCATTTTCCACGTCCCGGAACTGGAAAAGAACTGCTCCGGCTGCCACGAGCTCTCCCCCGACCTCGAAACCGTGGACAGAAAGCTCCCCACCGGCGTTCTTTGCACCTCCTGCCACCGCGACATAATCTCGGGCGAGGAGGTTCACAGGCCCGCCGGAGGCTTCACCTGCCTCTACTGCCACGATCCGAAGTACGCGCCCTCCCGCTTCACCGTCAACGACGGTGAAAAGCAGAGCTGCGGAACCTGTCACGACGATTACATTGCAAAGGAGATCACCTCGAAGCAGTTCATCCACGGCCCCCTCGCCGTGGACCGCTGCAATACCTGCCACACCCCTCACGCGGGCTTTAAAAAGCTGCTGGAGCAGGAACAGATAAAAGACCTCTGCGCCCGCTGCCACTACGAGACCGTCAACCAGAATATGACCGAGGGGCTTCACGCCGACAACCCCTGCAACGCCTGCCACGTCTCCCACGGCGCGAACAATCCCGGCTTTCTGAAAAAGGACGCTGTCGAGGAGATGTGCCTCGAATGCCATGAGCACGTCAGGGAGGGAGAACACGCGGAGATGCACAACCACCCGGTTTCATACAAGGCGGACGCCGCGCGCAAAATCCGTCCGATGAACTGCATAAGCTGCCATACGGTTCACGGCCGGAAGGACATAACGACCAGAAATATCTTTGAAAACAGCCAGGAGCAGAAGAAATTCTGCGAAAGATGCCACTACGATTGATCAGGTATCTCAGGGGAATAAAAAAGGGCCGGATATCCGGCCCTTTTTTGATTTCGCTATTTGCTTTTCAGCAGGGGTGTACGGTGGATGCGCCGATGACGCGGGGCTTAACGTAGGTTGTCTTTTTCATGGCGTTTCCTCTGCGAAAGTAGTTGACGGAATTTTCTACCGGCTTTTTTATACTTTAGACCACAAATATTCTTTTTTCAAGGGCTTCGGGGAGGCTCCGTAAAATTATCACCGTATCCTGAGCGATTTCACGCCCATGCCGTCAGTGCCCGCGTAAATCCGGCCGTCGCCCGTTTCATAGAGGGTAAACACGCCGGCTTCTCCCCACAGGGGCTTTTTTTCGTTTTCCCCGTCCCAGAGTCCCTTGCTCGTGGCCACTATAAGCGTCTTGCCCACGAAGACAAAATCGTTTACGTAATCGTTCTGAGGGGCCGTGAAGAGAAGAATCCCCTCCCTCCCGTCCCACTCGATCACCTCCCTCGCCGCCCTTGAGAGGTAGAGTTTTCCATCGATGTGTTTCACTCTTCCTAAATCGCCGGACTTTACGCTTTTCCAGCTGTCGCCGCCGTCGGAGGTATAGTAGAGCCCCGCCGAGGAGGCCGCCCAGAGCCCGCCGTTTTCACCGGGTTCGGCCGCCAGAAACCACTTGTTGGACGCGGGGAGTCCTTCCGGCTTTTTAACCCAGTTGCCCGCGCGGTCATCGGAGCGGAGAATCCCCCCCTCCGTGCCGACGAAAAAGCGCCCTTTGGGGTCTTTCACGAAAGAGTAGATGGTGTTTGAGGTGCCGAGCCCCAGGATGCGCTCCAGCCACTTCCCCGCCGCTTCGTCCCAGAGGTATACGCCGAGGCCGTGGCTGCCCATGAAGTATTCGCCCCCGTCCTCCAGGATTACGTTGGAGGCTCCGACCACGAGGCCGCTGTCACGGGGCTCCCAGGTAACCCCCTTGTCGCGGGAGAAAAACATGCCGTTGGCGTCCCCGCACCAGAAGGTTCCGGGCTCTTTCCCGGTGTGGATGGAATATATCTGGGTGGCCAGAAGCCCTTCGTTCAGAAAACCCGCGTCCTGGCCCTCTGCGTCGATTTTTACAATACCGTCGTCCCTGAGCCCGGCGTACCATCCCCCGCCCTTGTGAGGCGTAAGAGTGAGAACGTAGCGGTGTTGGTCCTTTTGAATTTTTCCGGCTTTTCCCCCCCGCGCGACGACGAACCCCTCGCCGGGGAAAAATCCAAGGATCGCGCCGTCGTATCCTATCGAAACGACGTTTACGTGTTTAAACTCCCCTTTTCGGAGCAGTTTCCAGCTTTTCGCGCCGTCGGCCGATTCCCAGAGCCCTTCGCCCGTGCCCATCGCCAGATGATCGGGGTTGCCGGGATCTTCCGCCAGAGACATGACCCGGAGGTTTTGGGGAAGACCCTCACCGAAAGAGCGCCAGCTTTTGTCCCGCCAGTAAAAAAGTCCGTCCCCTTCGGTGCCCATGATAAGGGGGCGCTGCTCTCTTGGAGAGAGAATGGCCCTGACCTGCCCGGCGGCAGGGGGCCGCTCCTCAAGGCCGGTCCACAGGATATCCCAGTCGCGCCCCTGATTGGGGGTAACGAAGGGCCCCTTCCCGGCGCTTCCCATGTAGATCCGTTTGGGGTTGGAGGCGTCTACCGTGATGGTGTTCATCTCATCGACAAGGTGGCCGGTTGCGCCTTCAAGTCCCGTTCGGGAGGGACGCCATTTATCCTCACCTCCTCCGACGTACAGATCGCCGAGGGACTTGAGGGCAACAAAGGCTTTTCCGGCGCGCTGGACCGAGCGCACCCGGTTCACGCCGAAAGCGGGCACACGGGACCATTTCCCTCCTCCAAAGGAAAAGAGCCCGCGTTCCGTCGCCGCATAAAGCGGCGTCACCTCGTCTTTGTCGAGAAGTATGGAGTTTACCGACCCGCCGAAGGGACCGGCAAAGGAGACAGAAAAGGTCAGGAGGGCTCCGGCGAGAGCCAGAGCCGTCCTCAACGCCAAATAGAACCGCCCAGGGCTTCCAGGAAGCATCCGCCTCCACCTCCGCCGCCACCGCCGCCCGAGGCTATCTCCGAGACGTTTATGGTGAGGGCCCAGGTTGCGGCGGCGCCGTGTTCGTCGGTCGCCACGAGGTCAACGGTATAGGGTGAGCCTTCCTTGTCCGCCCTGACAGGCGTCCAGGAAAGAACTCCGTCCTGAAGGGTCATGCCCGCCGGGAGAGTCGAGGTAGCGGTTACGGTTACGGCGTCCGAATCGGGGTCGGTCACCGTCACGTCGTAGACCAGTTCGTTGCCGACGAGAACGTCGACTGTCTGCGCACAGGTAAAGTAGGGCCTTTGATTCAGGGTAAGGCTAAGGACGTGCTGCGCGGCGCCTCCCCTTCCGTCTCCGGCCGTGAAGGTGATTTCTTTGGGCATTGAGGGCAGGTCTCCCGCGACGGGATTCCAGTGAAGGGTGTTTCCCTCGAAGGTCATCGAGGCCAGAAGCCCCGTGGCCGCCGATATGGTTACGGTGTCGCCGTCAGCGTCGCTCGCGCCCACCACCAGAGTAAAGGTTTCGCCCACTATTCCCATTGCGGAGGAGGGAGCGGCAATGACGGGAATCCTGTTGACCGCAATCGATATGTCCTTCGTCACGGCGTTGTTATTGGCGTCGGTAGCCTTGAAGGTGAGGTTGTAGGGTGACGCTGCGGCATCGGCGGCCGTGGGCGTCCACAGGAGCGAACCTCCGTCGAAGAGCATCGTTCCCGGAAGCGCGGTGAGGGCTTCGACTGTAACCTCTTCAAGGTCGGCGTCCGTTACCCCGAGGTCAAGAACGAGCGGCTCTCCGGCGTTTACGGTTACGCTTGAAGGACAGTTAAATACCGGCGGCGAATTCAGGAAGACGACGAGAGAGTGCTCGATGGTTCCGCCGCGACCGTCGTCGGCGAGAAATCTAAGGCTGTAGGGGCTTCCCGCGAGGTCTTCCGTGACGGGTGTCCACGAGAGGGTATTCGTTACGGCGTTAAAGCTCATATCTCCGGGAAAAGCCGTAAGAGGAGTAACGCTGACGGCGTCGCCATCCGCGTCGAGAACGTCGAGGCCGAGGGTAAAGGGAAGCCCGAGGACCGCCGTGGATACGGCCGGGCAAGAAAATACCGGCAGCCGGTTTACGGTAATCGTAAAGCTCACGGTCGCGGTAGCGCCGTAAAAATCCGTCGCCGTGAAGGATACCTCCACGACCGCTCCTCCGTCCGCCACGGCGGGCACCCAGGAAAAAGTCCCGTTGGCGTAAAGGGCTCCCACGGGAAGCCCGGTGCTTTCGACGGATACCACATCGTAATCGGCGTCGGCGAGGGCTACGTCGAAACTAAGCTGCGAGCCGACGGTGACCAGTTTGTCCTCTATGGGCGTAAAGACCGGCGGGTTGTGGGCCATAATGTCTATGGTCCGGGCGGTGGAGGTCAAGCCGTCGGCGGCGGTGAAGCGCACCGGCGCCACCAAAGAGGCTCCGGGAGTCCAGGAGAACTGCGCGCCGTCAAAGGTGGCTCCCGCCGGCAGCCCCTCGGCGGTGACAACCACCGCGTCCCCGTCGAGATCGGCGGTAGTCACTGTGAAGGTCAGGGTTTCCCCGACGGGAATGACCTTGTTTGAAAGACCGGTGAAAGAGGGAGCGCCCTTTACCGTTACGTCTACGGTTGTCTGGCTCTGATTTCCCTTGTCGTCGCTTGCGGTGAAGGTTATCGAAGCAACGGCTCCGTGATCGGCAAGCTGCGGCGTGCCGGTAAACCTGTTCGAGGCAAAAGAGCCCCACGCGGGCATGTTCGACGCCGTTACGGTGACGATGTCGCCGTCGATGTCCGTGGCCTCCACCCCGAAGGAAATCGTCCTTCCAACAAAAGCCGTTTTCGGATCGAGGGGGAGAATGGCCGGAGGAGCGTTCGCCGGAGGAACGTCCCAGATAATGATGTCTACCGTCTCGCTGTCGCTCTTTTTGTCGGCGGTCAGGCTCTCGGCCACCTCGAATTTTACCGTAAGGGTCTGGGGGTAGGTCGGGTAGATGGCGTAATCCAGATGGTTGAAGACAAACATCTGGTCTATGGTGAAGCAGGGCGGATTTACGCTGGTGTCGAAGGTCACGCCGGCGATGGGCGTCGGCAACGCCGAGGCCCCGCCGTTAAACTCGACCGGCGTCATCGTGTAATCCAGCGCGTCGCCGTCTGGGTCCGTGGCGCTCAGGCAGAACTGCAGGCTGGGCTGGCTCCAGTCGTAAATGTGGTTGCCGACGGGGGCGAGCACGGGAGGCGCGTTTGTCGCGCCGACCGTTATCTGTACGATCCCCTCGCTTGAAGCCCCGTAGCTGTCGCGCGCTATGAATTTTACGTTTGTGACGCCGCTTTGCCCACCCTCCGGAGTCCAGGCGAAGGTGCCGGAAACAAAGGAGGCGCCGAAGGGCATCCCCACCGGCGTTACCGTGGTCTGGTCGCCTTCCGGGTCGCTCACCAGGACGGTGAATCCAACGCTCTGCCCCGGAGCGCCGCTTTGAGCACCCGGCAGGGTAAGGGCGGGGGAGCGGTTGACGGTAATCTCCACCGTTTCGGTGTCCGTGCCGTCTCTGCCGTCAAAAGCGGTGAAGGTGAGGGTCGAAGTTCCGCCGTCAGCTTCCGAGGGAGTCCAGGTGAAGGAGTTCCCCTCTATCTTCGCTCCGGCGGGCATGGGGGCCGCCGAATAGACTATCTGGTCGCCGTCGGGATCGGTCGCGAACAGGGATATGGTCAGGAGGCTCCCTGCGTTGATGAATTTTGAGCCTATGACGCCAAGGACGGGGAGCGAGTTGGGGCGCTCTTCGACGGTTATGGAAATGGTCTCTGAGTCGGCGCCGCCATGTTCGTCGGTAGCGGTGACGACTACCGTCCTCGTTCCATATGCGGACCCGGCGGGAGTCCAGACGAAGGTTCTTCCGTCGAAGGTTGCGCCGGAGGGGAGCGGCGAAAGGCTGATTGCCACGGTATCGCCGTCAGCATCGGTCGCTGAGACGGTGAAAACCTCGGTTTCGTTTCCGCTGATGTATTTGTCGCCCACCGGGGAAAGCACGGGAGGGCGATTGACCAGAAGGCCGAGCGCGCCCTGCGCGGAGGCTCCGTGCTGGTCGGTAGCCGTCAGGGTCAGGTTGAAGGTCTTGCCGCCATCCGCCGAGGGCGCTGTTCCGCCGATGGTAAGAGCCGTGGGATCGAGGGTGAGCCAGCCGGGCAATCCCGGAGCGGCGAGGGAGACGGTGTCTCCGTCGGGTTCGGTTATCGGCAGCGCCAGTGTTTCGGCGGCGCCCACGGTGAATACGAACCGGGGAGGCAGACTCAGCTCCGGTTTTCTGTTTACGGTTATCAGTACCGGTTGTACGTCCGTCTCGCCCTGAAGGTCGGTGGCTGTAAAGGTCACCTCGTAGTCGATCCCGCCCTCTGCGTAAGCCGGAGTCCAGGTGAAGGTTCTGCCGTCGAAGGTTGGCTTGTTGGGGTAAGCGGAGTCGAATATCGCGCCCCCGGCGGTTACCGCCTGAACTCCCACGGACGAGGCGGTGGCGGATAGAAGTATATCTTCGCTTACGGTGAAAAAACCGTCGCCGCTCGTTATGCGTATCGTGGCGGAGGGGGCAGCGTCGGTCGCGTTAACGTCGAAGGAGAGGGTCTCTCCCACGGTAACGACCTTGTCCCCGGGAGACGCTATCGCCGGGGGAGTATTGCCGGCCGTCCAGGCGGGATGCGCCCCTGCGACTTCGGGGCCGTCGGGAAGAATCCTGGAGGAGAGCGTCACGGCGTCGCCGTCCGGATCGAAAGCGATTATGTCGAGGGTCAGGGTGGAGCCGACGTCGACCGTTACAGGCCCATTGATCGAAATTTCGGGAGGCTCTCCGAGGTAGAGGGACCAAAGCCCCGCGCCGCCGAGCGCGGCCACCAGAGCCCGGCCATCGGGGGTGAATTTCATCGCCCGAAGCCCGGGAAGGCTGGAGGGGAAGTCGAACCCCTCTCCGAAAGAGCGCCAGTTTATGCCGCCATCGCCGGAAAGATAAAATCCCTTGCCGTTTACGTACGCTCCAAGCAGTACGTCGCCGGGTAAAGGTCCGATTTCAACGAAGGGAACCTCGGGCGCGTCACCGATAACCGGAAGATAGACCTTGCTCCAGTTTCTGCCGCCGTCGGCGGTTCTCCACATCCCGTCGCCCATTGTCCCTGCCAAAAGGCTGCCGCTGGAATTCGGCGAGGCGCTGGCGGACAGGAACTGCACGCCGGGAAAGGCCGAGCGCTGGACGATGAGAGGCACGTAGATGTCGTAAATCTCCGTTCCGTATTCCGTTTCGACAAGAGAGGGCACCGACGCATATTCGGCGTAGCCGACAAAAGCGCCGAGATTCGCCTGATTGAGGGGATCTACCCTGGCGCTGCCCGCTATCGTGTAAAATCCGCCCGGATTGAAGGGGTCGCCAAGGGTAATCCAGTTCTGCCAGTCCCGCCACCCGCCGGGGAGTCCCGCAGGCAGGTTCCACCCCTCGGGATACAGCTCGATCCTCTGGTTTCCCGAGTGCCAGTAAGGAACCCCTCCCCTGCCCGCAATAAGGCTGGTTCCGCCTATAATGGCCTTGTCCGTGTATAAAACGTCGGAAGGGTCGGGAGAAAAGGCAAGCGAAGTGACCGTGTTAAGCGAAGTGGAGGAGCTGCCGATGCCGAGGGTCATCTCGCCCCAGGCTATGTCGTTGGTGGCGAGGGATTTTTCTCCCGCGTAGATGTTGAAACCCTCGACGGAAAGCCACAGCCTCTGGGCGTTTTCGTAGGCTATGAGCCTCGTTGCCCGCCCGGGGTCGTACCACTGATCCGAAGCGCGCTTCCAGCCGGTGGTGTAATCCCAGAGGGATACGCCGCCGCAGCCGATGCCGCTGCTGGACGAAGTGGAGCCGCCTGAGACGGCAAGCTCGGCGAGACCGCCGGAACTCCCCGAGCCGCCGGGCTTGAAATCAAAACCGTTAGCCTCGAAGGCGCGAAGTCCTTTGCTGGAATGAAGATAGTTCCCGGTGAGGGCGCGGCGGTAAATCCCGGAGAAAGATTCCACGAGGAAAGAGCCCCCCGCATCCGGAAGGATCTGCTTTACGTTCATTACCCGTTCGGGGAGTAATATCCCGGTTGAAGTTACGCCCCCGTCAAGGCTCTCGTAGATTTCTGAAACCGCCTCGTCCTGATAATCGTAAACCATGTAGTAGAGATGCGAGGGGTCTCCCGGAGTTACCCCCACCGCCGTTATCAGCGGGTAGCCGTTGGCGGTGACCGGAATGGACTGGCGTTTCGTCCAGGTAAAGTTATCGTTCGTGAGGTTGTAAACCCCCTCCCACAAGCCGCAAGCTCCCGCCGCGGCGTATATTTTCAGGGAAGGAACTTCGACGACGGCGATGTCCTCAACCGTGCAGGGATTTCCGCTTCCGTCCACAAAAGCACCGATCAGCGACGGGCTTTGGTCGGCGCTTTTCAGCCTGTACAACTCTTTGCTTCGCCCGTAAAAGAAAAGGGTGCCGCCGGAAATGGCGCGAAGCCCGGTGATATTGTAAGAATCGCCAAGCTCCACGCGGGGCCCGTTCCCGCCGTCGGTTTGCGGGCCTGTCCAGGTGACGCCTCCGTCTTTTGACTCGAAAATGACATCCTTGTAGCCGGTAACGCTTCTGCCCGCGTCATTGGCTGCCGCGAAAAAGTGGGTGGGGTCGGTTGGGTCGATCGCCACGGAGACAAACCCGCCGGGTATCGAGAAATCAAATTCAAAAAGACCCGGGGAGAATCTCTGCCAGCTGCCTCCGCCGTCGTTCGACAAGTAAATGCCGCCGCCCTCGTCGTTTGCGGCGTCGATGGAAGCGTAAGCGTGAACGGAGGCAAGGAGGCGGTCTCCCGGGGGGGACACCGCAACGGACGTAACGTCCAGATCCAGGATCCCGGTCCGGGACTGGGTCCAGGAACTGCCGCCGTCGATGGATTTGAATATCCCGCCCGCCGTCGCCGCCCACAGGGCAATGGAGTTGCCGGAGGCGTCATAGGTCGAGACCAGCCGTGTTACCGTTCCCCCCCACGGCCCGCCGCCGGGATGGCTTCCGTCGGCCGGAGGGTACGGCGACCAGACTGGAGTTACCGCCAGCGCGGCGGTTGAAACAGCCGCCGACAGCAGACACCCGGAAAACAGCGAAAATCCGAGGCGAGAGAATGGTTTTTTGGGGCTCAATGGTTGTTCCCTGTCACCGCTCAAAGGAAATCTCCAATACAATCAGAGCAATCCTGCGTGTCGTCAAATTCAGGTCATCACGAAATAAAAGCGCCTGTCTCCCAGGGGCTGGCGGACAAGCGAAGGCAATCGTTTTATTCACCCCAAAAATATAGCGGCAATAAAGGAAGGAATCCCCAAATAAATTAACGGCCGGGAAAGGAAAAAACTTTAACCCGGCCGTTTAAATCAGTGGCAGACAAGGCAAAGGGTGTTGTTCTGGTCGCGCAGTCTGAGCAGGGCGTCTCCGGTCTTTCTGGCCGTCTTTTCAAAAACTTCGTCTTTTCCGTTTTCGGCCTGAAAGCCGAAATGCGGATTGTGACAGCTTGAGCAGGTGACCACCCTCTCGTAGGTCTTGGTCTCTTTTTTCTCTACCTCGACGAATTTCCCGAGGGGAACGGAGGAAACAAGCTTGCGCTGTCCGTCGGCCCCCGTTACGAACGAAAGCGAATCGGGGTAGCTCTTCAGCGGCTCGCCGAGAAGCGCCGGGGCGAATTTGGTTACGGCCTCTTTGTTTTCGATTACCGTTACGAAGTGCTCGGGAATTCCGTTGCCGTCTTTGTCGATTTTATAAGAGGGGTGGTGAAGCCCCGGATCCATTTCGTTTGCGTGGCATTTGGCGCAGAGCAGATCGGAGGGTTTGCCGGAAAGGTCCATGACCAGATAATTCTTCTTTTTGTCCTCGGGCCTGTGGCAGCCGGTTATAGAGCCGTCGGCCCCGGCGGTGCCGGTGCAGCCGATTTTCTCGTGCCATTTCGGGGTTGGCGCGCCGCCGAACAGCTTGTCCAAAAGCCCGGGCTTGGCGGGTATCACCCTGGGGGCGTCGGCCGAGGACTCAACCGAATGGCACTCGGCGCAGTTGGAATCGCTGCCGGGATGGTCCGCCGCCATCGAAAGCGAAGCGGTAAGAAAAAAAACTATCCCCCCGGCGAGGAGAAAAGATTTTCTGTTCATTTAAACCTCCAGTGCCTGTTCCCCGAAAAATTTCCAATAAGGATATTTTGATTTTTACATACTTGAATAGCCGCCGCAACAGTAAAGACCCGAAGGGCCGCTAAAGAAACAAACCGGCGCGCCAAGAAAAAAAGCGGCCCCGGTTTCCCGGAGCCGCCCTTGTTTTTCAGCCCGCTTTTAATGGCAGGCGTTGCACAGTGTGCTGTCGTCGTCACGCAGGCGGAGCATGTTGTTGTCGGCGATGCTTCTACCCGAATGACCGGCGGTTGTGTCGTACACGTAGAGATCCGTGCCATGCGGGTTGTGGCAGGTGGTGCAGACAATCTTGTTGCTGGTACCGCCGCCGATTGCGTACTGCGCCAGAGGGAGCGTTACCTTGGGCGACGCGGAGGTGAGCTCGCCCACGAAGACGGGTCTCGGCGGATTGGTGGCGCTTCTTGTGGTCTCGAAGTCACCACCCCAGTAGTCGATGAACCGGTCTACGTTGGCGCTTCCGACGCCAGTGGGATAGTTAATGTTGTAGCCGTAGGCGTTCTGCTCGTAATGTCCGGCCGGGGGAGCTACCTCGCCCCAGGTGGTGGTGCCGGAGATCGCGGTCATGATTTCCGAAGTGCCTGCGGGGGCGGCAAAGAAGTCGCCTGCCGGGTGGTGCCTGGGAGCGAGGGTGGAGGTGCTGCCGTAGAAAGTGGAGGCATGGCAGACCTGGCACCGGGCGACCATGTTGTCCGCCGTCGAGGCGGTGGAGAGGCCCGTCAGCCGGTTCGGGTTGGCGCCCGCCTTGGCGTTGTAATGGGTCGTCGTCGTGGCCGCGGCGTGGCAGGCCGTGCAGTCTATGGGCGTGGTCCTGCCCGCGGCGGAATCGACGAGCGGGTCTTCCGTCTGTATCGCCGCATCGCCGTGTCCGCCCCTGCCGTACAGGGTGAAGTTGCCGTAGTAGCTGTCCGCCGCGTTGATGGCCGCGTTGCCGTCTACAGCCGCGTCGTAAGTGCCGTCTACCGGGAACGTGGTATTCCAGAGTTTCATTTTTGACGGAGTCCTGTCGTGGCAGGCCTTGCAGACCTTGGACCGGGCCAGGCCATCGTTGTAGGCCGAGGTGTCGGTGATCGCCGTCCAGTTGACTACTGGCGGATTTTCAGCGTCTTCGGCGGCTGTCGTCGAATGGCAATCAACCGCCGTGCATTCGGTGTTGTCCGCGGATACAACCGCATTTATGCCTGTCGCGGAGGTGGCGGCAGAGGTGGTTATCGCAACGCCGTTGTACCTTGCGGGGGTAACGACATTCCAGCTATCCGCGCCGGTCTTGGCGACGATGTTTACGAAGGTTCTCGTAGCGACAGGCCAAGCGCCGGAGCCCTGAACGGATCCGTTGTGCGCGGTATTGCCGGAACCGGTTCCGTGGCAGGGGTCGCACAGCAGGGCCGACTGGAACGAGGTAGTTGCCGGATACTGGGCGCCGGTGGCATCCGCCAGGAAACTGACGTGCGCGTCGTGCGCGCCGCCGCCGCCCGCGTAGTTTTGATCAGCCAGTACCGGCGGGAAGCCGTGGCATCCGTTGCAAGCGCCTCCCTTGAAGCCTTCCTCATGCTTGTGGCAGGTGGTGCATGTGCCGGCGGTGTTGTGGGTGTTGTTTTCGGCCTGGGCGCGGCGGTAAAAGTCTACACCGGCAAGGTCTACGTGGCAGACTTCGCAGATGCCGTTAGGCGCGAGGTTCACGCCGTAGCTGTTGGTCGCGTTGCCTGTGTAGGAGGTGAAGGTGACGGCGGAGAGCGTGGCCGTATCCGCCGGGGTGCCGTTGCTGTCGGAACCGAAGCTGGTATCCGCCGTCGATGTCGGCGCGGAGATGTGGCTGCGGATCATGGAAACGTTTGCGTCGCCGTGCGGGTCGTGGCAGTCAACGCACTTGAAGGCGTATTCGCCGTTGGGCCAGATCGCGGGTACGGCGCCGCCGGCGTTGAGTTTGGAGTGGGTCTGGGCCTGAGTCGCTTCATGGCAGCTGCCTGCGCCGAACCTGTTGGTATCGAGGCAGAGGCTGTCGGTAGTGGCCGCCAGGACGCCGAGACGGTAGGGGTCGAGCGTATCCTTCGGGAAGTGATCCGCCGCCTGATCGTGGCACTTCAGGCAGCCGTTGGTGGTGTCTCTTGCCGTGGTGTCCGTCAGTGCCGCGGGGAGGAGGCCGGATGCGTAGTTATTGGTTATCCTGCCGTGACCTAGGGCGCTGACGCCTGCGTACTGGGCGCTGGCGACCCTGTTGGGGGTAGCGTCGGCCGTCGGAATCGGTTTGGCGCCGGTGGCGGGCTCGGTGCCGACGTGGCATGACAGACATGTAACGCTTATGGTGCCGCCCCATACAGGAGTGGCAACGTTGTGACAGCCGGCTGCCACGGAGGTGCAGGTGCCGTTGTCGGTGCCGGGTGCGATGTAGTTAATGCCGCCCGGATTTGCGTCGGGTGCATAGGTAACACTCGTCATGCTCACGTTGACGGTGAGGTTCTGGTGAGTTCCGGCAAGGGGGCCAACGGCGGTGTAAGCCGTAGCGCCAGCGTGGCAAGCCGCGCAATCGTTATATACTGCGTCGTTGTTGGTGTGTATGGCATGACTGCCCGCGACGCCTGCGCTGCCTGTCGGAGCCGGGCCGGTGCCCAAGGCGGTCCAGGTTTCGTTGTGGCACTTGCCGCAGGTGATGGGCGTGGTGGCCCAGGTCGGAGTCTCTACGCCGTTGTGGCACTTGACGTTGGTGCAGGTGGTGGTTGTGCCGGAACCCGCGGTCGTGACCGCCGTAGCCTGGTATTGCGCCGAGGTGTTGAACGCGAGATTGTCCGTGGAGTTTATGTGCGATGCGCCGCTGGCGATGCCGCCGCTCGTAGCCGTGCCGTTGTGGCATATGTAGCACTCGTTGATGGCCGTGGCGCCGGGCATGGCGTTGGAGGCAAGGTGGTTGACGTGACCGCCGTTGGCCGGGGGCGCGTTATGGCACAGCGTGCAGTTCGCATAGGCGGTGCCCCAGGTGTAGGTCATATTTACCGGGTTGGTGCCGGCGGAGGCGTCGGACCTGTGGCAGGTGTTGTTGCCGCAATTGCCGAAAGTCGTGCCGGTTACAAGCACGTCGCCGCTGTATGTCATGGCAGGAATGTTGATCGTGCCGTTGATGTGCGTCGCCGTCGTTGCCGCCGCGTGGCAGTTGGCGCAGGTTACCGTTATTCCGAAGTTGGTGGCGGCGGTAAGGTGAGCGACGTGAGACTGTGAGGTGAGCGTCGCGGATTCGTCGCCGTGGCATTCGTCGCAGTTGGTTATCACCGCGGCGTCCCATGCGTAAGCAGCCGTGCGCGGTGCGGCGTTCTTGCCGTTGTTGTGGCAGGCGTTGGTGGCGCAGGCGCTGTACGTCGTGCCGGTTATGGCTACGTCGCCCGTGTAGGTGAAGGTGGTAGAG